>JAKBCO010000083.1 GCA_021807785.1 Pseudomonadota bacterium | reverse complement strand
GATCCCTTCTGGCCGACCCTGGCTTCATCCTGGAACCAGATTTCCAGCGGCTTGCCGGCGGCCGAAGCCGGTACTGCCTCGGCTACCAGGGCAGCGAAGTTTTTTGCCTCCTGGGCCGCTGCATCCCGTTCTGCGTCGCCGCTTCCGTGCGCGACTTGCCCTCCAGCGGTAGCGCCAGCAGCCGGCGCACCACCGACGCATCCTTCGACCTGGCCGCCAACTGGCGCAGCTCCGCCACCGAGTGATCCAGATTGGCAATTGCGATGGCTTCGCCCATCCTTCGTCCCTACCCTCGAATCGACGTCCGAAGGTACCGAATCAGGACGACAGGCTTTCGGGAAGGCCGCCGAGAGTCAGGAACAGTGGCGGTCGGTATGACACCACGTTGACGGGCGTGACCTAAGCCGGTGTTCATGGTGCGGATTGAGGGGTAGCCGCTTCCTGGGCGTGCCAGCCGCGTCTGCAACGGGGCCGCAAAATCGCGGCTGTCTGTTTACCCCTGAAGGGGCTGTCTCACCGCTTCGAATAATTGGCCGGCGCAGCAGAGCTCGAACCTGCGGCTCGCTATTAGCGGTAAGCGGTTCCCCCCTTCTCTGCTCGATAGGCAACAGCGCTCTGCCCGGCTACCCTGCGCTGGCCCGGCCACCATCGGCCGCCTCGGGGGGAACGCGATGCCGCGCCGCGCCTGGCTGATCCTGACCGCGCTGCTGCTGGCTCGGGTGGGGTTCGGCTACGAGTATCAGTCGGTGCCCAGCCTCGGCCCGGCCCTGATCGCCCGGCTGCATCTGAGCTACGCCGGCTTCGGATCGCTGATCGGCGCCTACATGGCGACCGGCGCCTTCGTCGCCTTGCCGCTGGGTTTCGCCGGCCGCCGCTTCGGCGACCGCGCTGTGCTGGCCAGCGGCATGGCGCTGATGGCGCTGGGTCAGCTGGTCTGCGCGCTGGCGCCCGATGCGCGTGGCATCGCAGTGGGGCGGGCAATCTCCGGCTTCGGCGCGGTGGGGATGATGGTGCTGCAAAGCAAAGTCATCGCTGACTGGTTCACCGGGCGGCGCTTCATGCTGGCGATCAGCCTGTCCTCGGCGGCCTATCCGGTGGGCGTAGGGCTGGCGCAACTGACGCTGCCGGTGCTGGCCCGCGATGGCGGCTGGCCGGCGGCGTTCGGGTCCGGCGCAGCCGAGGCGCTGATCGCGCTGGCGCTGTTCCTGGTGAGCTTCCGCCCCCGCGCCGATACCGCCCCCGCGGCGGGATTCGGCCTGCCCAGCGCGCGGGAGGCCGGGTTGTCCGCCTGTTCCGGGTTAATCTGGACCGCCTATACCGCTTGCTACGCCGCCTTCCTGTCCTACACCCCGGCGCTGATGGCCGGCCGCGGCGAGGGGCTGGCGCTGGTTGGGCTGGTGGTGGCGGTGGCCACCTGGGGCAATGTCCTCGCCACCCCGCTCGGGGGCACGGTGGCCGGGCGGATCGGCGCCACCCCGCTGCTGGCGGTGGGTACGGCGGCGATGATCCTGGGTGTGGCGCTGATGGGCGCAGCGAACTTGCCGCTGCTGAGCGGCGTGCTGGTGGGGCTGCCGGGGTCGCTGCACGCCGGGCTCATCATCGCCCTCGGTACCCTGTCGGCGCGGACCGAGAACCGCGCGGTGGGAATGGGGATTTTCTTCACCATTTACTACGGCGGCGGGGCGCTGGCCCCGGCGCTGTGCGGGATGGCGGCGGACGCCTATGGCGGGCTACCCGGGGCGATGTTCGCCGGGGCAGCGATCGGCGCCCTGGCGGTGCCGGCCTTTCTGGCCCATCGCGCGCTTGGCGGGCGGCGGGTGCTGGCCACCGCCGGGTAGAACCTATCCCAGCTTGCCGTGGCAATGCTTGTATTTGCGCCCGGAGCCGCAGGGACAGGCGGCGTTGCGCGGCGTCGCCCGCCAGGTGGACGGATCGGTCGGATCGACCGGCTCCGCCCGCAGCGGCTGCGCCGTCGCCAGCGCGGCCGGGGCGGCCAGGGTGGCCACGTCGCCGCCGGCCTCCACCAGTCCGCCAAAGGGGGAACCTGGGTCGGGGTGGAGTTCGAGATACGACATCTCCTGCGGCTCGCCCCAGGTGAGGCCGCCCACCGTGTCCGGGTTGAAATCCACCCGCGCGAGCTCACCGGTCACCCTTTCCTTGAGCTCGTCCAGCATGGCGTTGAAAAGCGCGAAGGCTTCCGCCTTGTACTCGTTCAACGGATCTTTCTGCCCGTAGGCGCGCAGCCCGATGCCCTGGCGCAGATGGTCGAGCGCATAGAGATGCTCCTTCCAGACCGCGTCCAGGGTCTGGATCAGCTGTGCCTTCTCGACGAAGCGCATCCACTCCGGCCCCAGATTGGCCGCCTTCGCCGCCATCATCTGGTCAGCCGCCTGCTCGATGCGCTCGCGCAGATGGACCTCGTCGATGCCTTCCTCGCGGCCCCAGTCCTCCACCGGCAGGTCGAGGTTGACTACGCGGCGGAGATCGGCCGCGAGTTCCGGGAGCTCCCATTGCTCGGCGAAGGCTTTTTCCGGCACCCGGCGCGCGACCAGGGCGCCGATGACTTCCGCGCGCATTCCGGTCACGGTTTCCGAAACATCGTCGGCGCGCATGAACTCCTTGCGCTGGGCATAGACCTCCTTGCGCTGATCGTTCATCACGTCGTCGTATTTCAGCACATTCTTGCGGGTGTCGAAATTCCGCGCCTCGACCTTCTTCTGCGCCTTCTCGAGCGCCTTGTTGATCCAGGGGTGGACGATCGCCTCACCGTCCCGCAGGCCCAGCTTCTGCAGCATCCCGCCCATCCGGTCGGAGCCGAAGATGCGCATCAGATCGTCTTCCAGCGACAGGAAGAAGCGGGAGCGGCCCGGATCGCCCTGCCGGCCGGAGCGGCCGCGCAGCTGGTTGTCGATGCGCCGGCTCTCGTGGCGTTCGGTCCCCAGCACGAACAGCCCGCCGGCAGCTTTCACTTTCTCATGGGTGGCGGCGATCTCGGCGCGGATCTCGGTCTCGCGCCGGGCCCTTGCGTCGGGGTCGTCGAGGCCGGCCAGCGCCTTCTTCAGCCGCGCCTCGAGGTTGCCACCGAGTTTGATGTCGGTGCCGCGGCCAGCCATGTTGGTGGCAATGGTCACCGCCCCGGGCGCGCCGGCATCGGCCACGATCTCGGCTTCCTGCTCGTGGAAGCGGGCGTTCAGCACCGCGTGGGGAATCTTCTTCTTCTTCAGGATCTCCGAGAGCAACTCGGATTTCTCGATCGAGACGGTGCCGACCAGGGTCGGCTGGCCGGTCTTGCGGGTGGCATCGATCAGCTCCGCCACCGCTTCGTATTTCTCGGCCGCGGTACGATAGACCTCGTCATCCTCATCCTTGCGGGTGACGGCGACGTTGGTCGGAATCTCCACCACGTCGAGCTTGTAGATCTCGGCAAACTCGTCGGCCTCGGTTGACGCGGTGCCGGTCATGCCGGCGAGCTTGGGGTAGAGACGGAAATAGTTCTGGAAGGTAATGGAGGCCAGGGTCTGGTTCTCGGCCTGGACCTCGACCCCTTCCTTGGCTTCCAGGGCCTGGTGCAGCCCGTCCGAATAGCGGCGGCCTTCCATCATCCGACCGGTGAACTCGTCGATGATGACCACCTTGCCCTGACGGACCATGTAATCCACGTCGCGGGCGAAGAGCGTGTGTGCGCGCAGCGATTGCTGGACGTGGTGGACCACCGAGACGTTGAAGATATCGTAGAGATTGCCCTCGGTGATGATACTGGCCTCGCGCAGCATCGCCTCCACCGTGTCGGACCCCGTTTCGGTCAGCGCGACGGTGCGGAACTTCTCGTCTTTCTCGTAGGTGGATTCGTCCTTCACCAGCGCCTGGATGACGGTATCGACCTGGCGGTAGAGCTCGGAACTGTCCTCGGCCGGGCCGGAGATGATCAGCGGCGTGCGTGCCTCGTCGATCAGGATCGAGTCCACCTCATCGACGATGGCGAAGCTGAAATCCCGCTGCACCATCTCCTCGAGATGGTACTTCATGTTGTCGCGCAGGTAGTCGAAGCCGAACTCGTTGTTGGTGCCATAGGTGATGTCGGCGGCATAGGCCGCCCGCCGCGCGTCGTCGTCCATGCCGTGGACGATGATGCCCACGTTCATGCCGAGGAAGCGGTAGATCTGGCCCATCCATTCGGCATCGCGCCGGGCCAGGTAGTCGTTCACCGTCACCACATGCACGCCCTGGCCGGCGAGCGCGTTGAGATAGACCGGCAGGGTGGCGACCAGGGTCTTGCCCTCGCCGGTCTTCATCTCGGAGATCTTGCCATCGTGCAGGACCATGCCGCCGATCAGCTGGACGTCGAAATGGCGCTGGCCGAGGGTGCGGCGCGCCGCTTCCCGCACCACGGCGAAGGCCTCGGGCAACAGGTCGTCCAGGCTGGCACCGCCGGCGAGGCGCTCGCGGAACGCCACCGTCCTGGCCGCCAGCGCCGCATCGTCCAGCGCCGCGATTTCGGGTTCCAGCGCGTTGATCCGCGGCACGCGGCGCTGATAGGATTTCAGCGCGCGGTCGTTCGATGTGCCGAAGACGGCGCGGGCAAGGGCGGCGAGCATGGGAACCTTCCGGACGGGCGCGAGGCTGAGATAGGGTCGGCCGCCCCCCCGGTCAACGCGGGCCGGCCGGCGCCATCGCCCGCAGTCGGCGCATTTCCCAGCTTTGCCACGCCAGCAGGATCGGTATGCCGAGCGTAAGGTCGCGGGCCCGGCGCAGCAGGGAGACGGCGAGCGAGACATCGACCGGCAGGCCGAAGATGGCCCCAAGGCCGGCGTAGCTCGCCTCCTGCACCCCGATCCCGGCCGGGACCAGGAAGGTGGCCGCCGAGATCGCCGAGAGCAGCGCCTCGATTGCCAGCGCCACCTCGAACGGGATCGCCACCCCCAGCGCGCGATAGGCGATGAAGGTGCCCACCCCGCTCATCATCCAGCCCAGCAGGTGCAGCAGGAAGCTCGCCGCGAGCCGCCCAGTGCGCGCATGCAGGGCGGCCAGTTCGCGGCCGAGCGCATCCAACCGCTCGGCGGTGCCGGCGAAACGGCCGGCGGCGATCCGCCCGCCCAGCCGGGCGAACAGGGAGTTGGCGCCGCGCTGCATCCAGATGAAGACCCCGCCCGCGGCCACCGCGGCGGCCATCCCGGCCTCGATCGGCAAGCGTAAGGTGGTGTGCGGGTCGTGCAGCATGACCACCCCGAGGCCGATGCCGGCGAAGGCGACCTCGGCCAGGAACTCGGCGGTCACATCGAGCACGGTGGAGCCGGTGGCGAGCGCCCAGGACACGCCGCCCAGCATCACCGCCCGCCCGCCGATCACGAATCCGCCAAGCTGGGAGAAGGGCAGGGCGTTGCAGGCGGCGTCACGCACCATCCGGCCCCAGACGAACACCGGCAGGGGTTGGCCCTCGCGCCCATGCGCGATCGTGTCCCAGGCCAAGCCGAGCGGCAGGTACATCAGGCACTGCCAGCCGACATAAAGACCGAAGCCGCCCCAGCCGGCGCGCAGCACGCCCGCGAAGACCCGGCCGGCGCCGGACCAACCGATCAGCACTGTGGTCAGGGCCAGACCCGCCAGGGCCAGCACCAGGGACAATTTCTTCACGTCGATGGGTTCGCGTGGTGAGTTCGCCTTCGGGGGCGGCGGCGCGGCTCTACACCAGCCGACCCCACCGGGCTATAGACCGCGCGCATCGCAAGGACCCAGCTCATCTCCGACGCACCGACCCTGGTGACCGGCGCCACCGGCTTCGTCGGCTCGGCGGTGGCCCGCGCCCTGGCTGCGCGCGGCCATCGGCTGCGCCTGCTCGCGCGGGCGGGTTCCGACCGGGCCAACCTCGCCGGACTCGCCGCCGAGGTGGTGACCGGCGACCTCACCGATCCCGCCTCCCTGGTCCGCGCCGCGGCTGGCTGCCGGTTCGTGTTGCATGTGGCGGCCGATTACCGCATCTGGGTGCCCGACCCGGCCGCCATGCTGCGCGCCAATGTAGATGGCACCGTGGCCCTGCTGCGCGCCGCCGCCGGGGCCGAGCGGATCGTCTATTGCAGCTCGGTGGCGGCCCTCGGCCTGACCGAGGACGGCAGCCCGGCCGACGAGACCACCCCGGTCGATCCGGCACGCATCGTCGGCACCTACAAGCGCTCGAAATACCTGGCCGAGCAGGCAGTGCGAGCGCTGGCGGCGCAGGGCACGCCGGCGGTGATCGTCAACCCCGCCGCCCCGGTCGGCCCGCGCGATCGCCGCCCGACACCGACCGGGCGGATGGTGCTGGATGCCGCCGCCGGGCGCACCCCGGCCTATGTCGATACCGGGCTCAACCTCGTCCATGTCGATGACGTCGCGCTCGGCCATGTGCTGGCGCTGGAACGCGGCGTGCCGGGAGAAGCCTATATCCTGGGTGGGGAGAACCTGTCCCTGCGCGCGATTCTGGCGCTGGTCGCGGCGGCGGCGGGCCGCGCCCCGCCGCGTGTCCGGCTGCCGATCGCCCCACTTTGGCCGATGGCGTGGGTTGCCGAGGCCTGGGCGCGCATGAGCGGGCGGGAACCGCGGCTCACGCGGGATTCGCTGCGGATGGCCCGTAAGCGGATGTTCTTCTCGTCCGCCAAGGCGATCGGCGCGCTGGGCTATGCTCCGCGCCCGGCGGCGGCGGCGGTGGCCGACGCGGTGGCCTGGTTCCGCGCCGCCGGGATGCTGCACGCATGACCGCGCTTGCCGCGCTGGCGCTGGTGACCTGGCTGTGGCTGCTGGTCGCGCATGGGCGATTCTGGCGGGAAGGGCCGGTGCTGGCCGCCGCCGTTCCCCGCACCGCGCCGCCGGTCGCCGTGATCGTGCCGGCGCGCGACGAGGCCGCCGGCATCGCCGCCACCCTGCGAAGCCTGCTGGCACAGGACTATCCTGGCCGGTTCCGCGTCATCCTGGTCGATGACGAAAGCACCGACGGCACTGGCGCTTGCGCCCGCGCCATCGCCGATCCGCGGCTTTCCGTCCTGACCGGCCGCCCGCGCCCGGCCGGCTGGTCGGGCAAGCTGTGGGCGGTGGCGCAGGGGGTGGCGACCTCCGGCCCCGCGCCGCTGCTGCTGCTGACCGATGCCGACATCATCCATGATCCCCGCCATCTCTCGGCGCTGGTGGCGCGCGCCGAGGCGACCGGCGCCGATCTGGTCTCGGAGATGGTCGCGCTCGCCTGCGACACCCCGGCCGAGCGCGCGCTGGTGCCGGGCTTCGTCTATTTCTTCCAGATGCTCTACCCGTTCGCCTGGGTGAATGACCCGCTGCACGCCACCGCCGCCGCCGCCGGCGGGACCATGCTGGTCCGCGCCGACGCGCTCGATCGGATCGGCGGCATCGCCGCGGTGCGCGGGGCGCTGATCGACGACGTCGCCCTGGCCCAAGCGGTCAAGCGTGGCGGGCGCATCTGGCTTGGCCATTCGGCGCTGGCCCGCTCGGTGCGCCGCTATGACGGATTCGGCGCCATCCGGGCGATGATCGCGCGCACCGCCTATGTGCAGCTGCGCTTCTCACCCTGGCGTCTGGCGGGGACCGTGGCGGGGATGGGCCTCGTCTTCCTGCTGCCGCCGCTGCTCGCGCTGTTCGGCGCCGGCCTCGCCCGCGTTCTGGGGCTGGCGGGATGGGTGGCGATGGCGGCCTCGTTCCTGCCCAGCCTGCGCCGGGCCGGGCTCTCCGGCTGGCGGGCGGCGAGCCTGCCGGCGGTGGCGGCGTTCTTCCTGTTCGCCACTCTGGGGTCCGCCTGGAACCACTACGCGGGCGCCGGCGTCGCCTGGCGCGGACGCGCCTATGCGGCGGGCGGCGCATGAGCGCGATCCCGGTGGAAACCTGGTCGGGCAAGAACCGCGGCGACGAGAATTTCCCGGTCGGCTCGGTCCTGATCCGCCCGCGCCTGCGCCGGCATGTCCACGCCTTCTACGCCTTCGCCCGCAACGCCGATGACATCGCCGACAGCCCGACCCTCCCGGAGGCCGACAAGCTGGAGCGGCTGGACATCATGGAGGGGGTACTGCTGGGGCAGGCCGATCCGGCGCTGGCCCCCTCGGCCGCCGCCTTGCGCGCGAGTCTCGCCGAGACCGGCGTGACCGACCGGCACGCCCGCGACCTGCTGATCGCGTTCCGCCGTGACGCCAGCAAGCGCCGCTACGCGAGCTGGGAGGAGCTGCACGACTACTGCCGCTATTCCGCGATGCCGGTCGGGCGGCACGTGCTCGATCTGCATGGCGAGCACCGCAACACCTGGGGGGCATCGGACGCGCTCTGCGTTTCCTTGCAGGTATTGAACCACTTGCAGGATTGCGCGCGCGACCTGGCGGCGCTGGATCGCTGCTACCTGCCGGAGTCCCTGATGGAGAGCCACGGCGCCCGGGTGGAGGACTTGCGCGCCGGCCGTACCTCCCCGCAGCTGCGGGCGGTGTTGGATGCGCTGCTGGCGATGTGCGTCTCGCTCAACCGCCATGCCGATGCGCTGCCGCTGCGAACGCGGTCCTGGCGGCTCAAGCTGGAGACCGGCATGATCGTCGGACTGGCCAAGCGGCTGCGGCGGCGGCTCAAGCGCGGCGATCCGCTGCGCCGGCGGGTGAAGCTGCGGCCGACCGACGTGGTGATCGCCGCGATGTTCACCCTGCGCTACATCCGCATCCACCGATGAACGCTGCACCGTCCGACATAGCGGCGGTGGAGGCGATCGTGCGTGCCGCCGGGACTTCATTCTATCGCGGGATGCGCATCCTGCCGCCGGAGCGTCGCGCGGCAATGTATGCGATCTATGCGTTCTGCCGCGCCGTCGATGACATCGCCGACGACCCCGGACCGCTGGCCGAGCGCCTGCCCGCCCTCGAGGCATGGCGGGCGCGGGTGGCCGGGCTCGGGCGCGGCGAGGCCGATGACCCCGTGACCCGGGTGCTGGCCGCCGCCTCCGCCAGCTACGGGCTGCGCGAGGCTGATTTCCTGGCGGTGATCGACGGCATGGCAATGGACGCGGAAGCGGCGATCGTGGCGCCGGACCTCGCCACCTTGGACCTCTATTGCGACCGGGTGGCGGCGGCGGTGGGGCGGCTGTCGGTGCGCGCCTTCGGCGATGCCTCCCCGGCGGCCGACGCGGTGGCGCATGCGTTGGGCCGGGCGCTGCAACTCACCAATATCCTCCGCGACGTAGCCGAGGACGCCGCGCGCGGGCGGCTCTATCTGCCGCGCGAGTTCCTCGATGCCGCGGGAGTGCCTGCCGACCCGGCGGCCGCACTGCGCGCGCCGGGGCTGGCGGCGGCCTGCGAGCCGGTGGCGCGCATGGCGGAGGGCTATTTCGCCGCCGCCTTCGCCGCCATGCGCCAGTGCGACAAGCGCGCGATGGCGCCGGCGCGGCTGATGGCGGCCGGATACCGCGAGATCCTGCGCGCGCTGCGCCGGCGCGGGCTGGGGCGCGTCGGGGTTCCGGTGGCGGTGCCGAAATGGCGCAAGCTGCTGTTGGCCGGGCGGTTCCTGCTGGCGCGGGGGCAAGCGGGGCGGTTTGGCGAACCCGGCCCCGCGGCGCTACCCTGACCCGGTCAAACGCCGAGGGAGTCGCCCGATGTCCGAGACCCTGCCCGTCATCGCCCAGAAGGAACCGTACCGGCTGGAAGTGGAGGCCGGCAAATCCTACTGGTGGTGCGCCTGCGGCAAGTCCGCCAAGCAGCCGTTCTGCGATGGCTCGCACAAGGGCACCGGCTTCTCCCCGATCGAATTCAAGCCCGAAGCCGCCGGCACCGTCAGCTTCTGCGGCTGCAAGCGCAGCGCCAAGGCGCCGCGCTGCGACGGCTCGCATAAGACGTTGTGACCGTCATGAAGATCGACGAGGTCAGCCTCACGATCTTCACCTGGCCGGGGATTCCGCCGACCCGCTACACCGCCGCCTCGGCCACCGCCGGGGCGGACAGCAACTTGGGGTTGCTGCGGATCCATACCGATCAGGGGCTGGAGGGCCATGCGTTCCTGGGCACCGCTACCAATCCGGCCGCGATGGATGGGGCGCAGCTGATCCGGTCGTTGAAACCGATGCTGATGGGGGCCGATCCGCGCGAGCGCGAGCGGCTGCATCAAGCGATGCGGATGCAGTCGCGCAACATCAGCTACCGCGCGATCGGCGCGGTGGACGTGGCGCTGTGGGATCTCGCCGGCAAGCTGGCCGGCCTGCCGGTCCATGCGCTGATGGGAACCTATCGCACCTCCATTCCGGCCTATGCCAGTTCGCAGGTGCTGCCCGACATTGCCGCCTATGTCGATCAGGCGCAGGCGTTCAAGGCGCAGGGCTGGCAGGCCTACAAGATCCACCCGCCACGCGATCCGGCGACCGACATCAAGGTCTGCGCGGCGGTGCGCAAGGCGGTCGGTGACGACTACCGGCTGATGCTGGATTCCACCTGGTCCTACACCTATCCCGACGCGCTGCGGGTCGGCCGGGCCATCGAGGAGATGGGCTATTACTGGTACGAGGACCCGCTCGCCGACGAGGAGATCTACAACTACGTCAAGCTGCGCCAGAAGCTCGATATCCCGATCCTCGCCACCGAATACCCGGCCGGCGGGCTCGACAGCTATCCGATCTGGCTCACCGAGCGCGCCACCGACTATCTGCGCGGCGACGTGCCGAACAAGGGCGGGCTCACGCCGATGCTCAAGACCGCGCATCTGGCCGAGGCGTTCGGGGTGAATTACGAGATCCACCACTCCGGCAATTCGCTCAACAACCTTGCCAACCTGCATCTCTGCATGGCGCTGAAGAACACCACCATGTTCGAGGTGCTGCTGCCGCATGGGGCACATAAATACGGGCTCGCCCGCGAGCTCGAGATCGATGCCGCGGGGCTGCTGCATGCGCCGACGGGGCCGGGGCTCGATGCGGCGATCGATTTCGACCTGATCGCCGCCCGAACGGAGACGGTGCTGCGGTGAGCGGCGCACGCCGGGGTTGCCGATGAAGCACTGGCGGCTGGAACACCTGCCGTGGGACCGTTTCGACCCTGCCCGGGTCGATCCGGCGCTGGTCCCGCTGGTCAAGGCCGCGGCGATGGTCGAGCGCAACGGCGGCGATTACGGCATCTATCTGGACCGGGTGTTCGCCGACGATCCGGATTTCCGCGCCGCCGCCGCCCTCTGGGCGGAGGAGGAGGTGCAGCATGGCGAGGCGCTGGGCCGCTGGGCCAGTCTGGCGGACCCGGGTTGGGATTTCGAGGCCGCGTTCGCCCGCTATCGGGAGGGGTACCGGATCGCACTGGATGCCACTGCCTCGATCCGCGGATCGCGCGCCGGCGAGCTGATCGCGCGCTGCATGGTGGAGACCGGGACCTCGTCCTACTACACCGCCCTGGCCGAGAGCACCGATGAGCCGCTGCTGGGACGCATCTGCGCCCAGATCGCCGCCGACGAGTTCCGCCACTACAAGCTGTTCTACGACCATCTGCGCCGCTACCTGGGGCGGGAGCGGATCGGCCTGCCGCGCCGGCTGCGGATCGCCGCCGGGCGGATCGGCGAGAGCGAGGATGATGAGCTCGCCTTCGCCTGGCACTGCGCCAACGCGCCGGCCGGGGAGCAGTTCGACCGCCGGCGCTGCACCGCCGCCTATATGGCCGGCGCAATGCGCTGCTATCGGTTTCGCCATGTGGAACGCGGCATGGGAATGATCTTCAAGGCGGTGGGGCTGCCCCCGCGCGGGCGGATCTCGGCGCTGGCGGCGAGGCTGGCCTGGCGGGGCCTCTGCTGGCGACGGGCGCGGCTGATGCGGCGGCAATCGTTACCAAGTCTTTACCCGGCGGCGGCGCGGGTCTAGGAGTGTCCCGGCCTTCGACGGCCGGAACGCCAGGAAAGGATACCGTCATGCATCGCTGGCACATCGCGCGCGTGCTGCTGATCATTCCGTTCATCGCCGTGCTGTGGGTTCCGTTCTTCGACCGGATCAAGCCCGAGTGGCTCGGGTTTCCGTTCTATTACTGGTGGCAGCTGGTCTGGGTGGTGCTCAGTGTCGGGGTGATCGGGTTCGTTTACAAGATGGAACATCAGGACGGGGGGGCGGATCGATGAACACCACCGCGCTGATCGTTTTCGTTCTGCTGTTCGCCGGTATCACCGTGCTGGGCTTCGTCGCCGGCCGCTGGCGGCGGGGGGATCTGTCGCAGCTGCACGAATGGGGGTTGGGTGGGCGCCGCTTCGGCACCTGGGTGACCTGGTTCCTGCTGGGAGGTGATCTCTATACCGCCTATACGTTCGTCGCGATCCCGGCATTGATGTTCGGCGCCGGTGCGATCGGCTTCTTCGCCGTGCCGTACACCATCATGATCTATCCGATCCTTTACCTGGTGTTCCCGCGGCTGTGGGCGGTGTGCCATCGCAAGGGCTATGTGACCGCGGCAGATTTCGTGAACGGAAGGTTCGGCAACCGGTGGCTGGCGCTGGCGATCGGGCTGACAGGCATCCTGGCCACCATGCCCTATATCGCGTTGCAGCTCGTCGGCATCCAGGTGGTGATCGGCGCCATGGGCATCCAGGGCGCGGGGCTGGCGGGCGATCTGCCGCTGATCATCGCCTTCGTCATCCTGGCGGCGTTCACCTATACCTCGGGCCTGCGCGCGCCGGCGATGATCGCGGTGGTGAAGGACCTGCTGATCTACCTGACGGTGATCGTGGCGATCATTGTGATCCCAGCGCAGCTGGGTGGGTTCGGCAAGATCTTCGCCGCCATCCCGCCGGCCAAG
>JAKBCO010000319.1 GCA_021807785.1 Pseudomonadota bacterium | reverse complement strand
CCCTGCACCGCCACCACCCGCACATAGCGCCCCATCAGCCGCCCGATCCGCGCCGCATCCGGCGCCGGCTTGCGCAGTTCGAAATAGACCAGCAGGTTGACCGGCAGCAGAATCCCCAGGCCCTGCACCGTCAGCACCGCCAGGATCGCCAGCGCCGCCGCGATCCAGCCGAATTGCGGCCAGGGCAGCCCCAGCAACCCCATCCGCCCGGCCAGGAACCACCCCGCCGTCCCGGTCACCGCGGCCAGAGTCGGCAGCAGGAACAGGGTGCGCGGCAGCAGCCGCAGCGCCACCGCTCGCCGCGCCGGCAGCGGCAGCGCGCGCAGGATCGGCCCCAGCACGAAGCCCAGGAACAGATCGATCCCGGTCCATAACAGCCCGGCGAACACATGCAGGAAGGTCAGCGCCCACATCCCGCCGCGCAGGCTCACCGCCGCCGTCACCGCCAGCACCAGCGCCACCCAGACCAGGTTCACCAGCCGGATCGGCGGCGCCGCGTCCATGGTCGTGCTCATCCCCCCTCCCGTCCCGCCGCCGGCAGCCACACCCGCACCGTGGTCCCCGCGCCCTCCTCGCTCTCGATCCGCAGCGCGCCGCGATGGCGGTTGACGATGTGCTTGACGATCGCGAGCCCCAGCCCGGTGCCGCCGGCGGCGCGCGAGCGCCCCGCGTCCACCCGATAGAACCGCTCGGTCAGCCGCGGCAGATGCACCCGGGCGATCCCGGGCCCCTCGTCGCCCACCGCGATCTCCACCCCCGGGCGGGACGGCCAGTCGCCGCCCTCGGCCGGCGCCGCGCGCAGGGCGATCCGCGCCGGCCGATCCGGCCAGGCGCCGTATTTCAGCGCGTTCTCCAGCAGATTCTGCACCACCTGCGCCAGCTGGTCGGCATCCGCCGCCACCGCGGGCAACCCCTCCGGGCAGGTCACGCTCAGCGTCGCGCCGGCCTGATCCCCATGGGCCAGCCGCGGCTCGAACCCCGCCGCCACCCGCGCCAGCAGCGGGGCCGGCGCGACCGGCTCGGACGGCGCCTCGTGCTCGGCCAGTTCGATGCGCGACAGCGACAGCAGGTCGTCGATCAGCCGCGCCATCCGCGCCGCCTGCTCGGCCATGATGCCCAGGAAGCGCGCCTGCGCCGGCGGATCGTCGGCGGCCGGGCCGCGCAGGGTCTCGATGAAACCGATCACCGAGGCGAGCGGGGTGCGCAGCTCATGGCTGGCGTTGGCGACGAAATCGGCGCGCATCCGCTCCACCGCCCGCTCCCGCGTGCGATCGGACAGCACCACCAGCGCCTGCCCGCCATCGGCCAGCGGCGGATCGAGCGGTACCACCGTCCCGCGCACCTCCCGCGGCACCGGCACCGGCAGCGACAGATCGGCGCTCTCGACGGCGCCGGAGGCGAAGGCGCGCTCGATCGCCGCGCGCAGCCCGGGGTGGCGCAGCACCGCGCCGAGTTCGGCGCCGAAGGCGGCGGTGGCGGCGGCATTGGCGCGCAGCACGGCGCGGCGGGCGTCCAGCACCAGCAGCGGGTCGGGCAGGCGCTCCACCACGGTCGGGTCGGCGCGGCGCAGCCGGTCGAGCTCGGCGGCGTCGCGGGCGGCGAGCCGGGTCAGCCGATCGACCCGCCGCGCCAGCCGCTCGGACCGCGCCCAGGCCAGCACCCCCAGCGCCACCGCGAGCGCCAGCGCCACCGCGAGGGCAAGGGTCACGGGCGCTCCACCGTCCGCCGCTCGATCGCCAGCAGCGCCTCGAGGCCGATGCTGGCATGGATGCGGTCCTGCTCGGCGCGTTCCTCGCCCCCCACCAGCGGGTCCGGCCGGCCGGCGAACAGCGCGACATAGGAATCGCGCAGCGCCCGGTGCATCGCCAGCAGCGGCGTGACCGGATCGACGAACAGGCGGAAGCCCATCCGGTAGAGCTCCGGCACCGGAATCGAATCATCGCCGGCGCCGGGGAGGAACATGTACATCAGCGGCCCGCCCAGGCGCTCGGCGATGATCCGATGCTCCTCGGCGCGGCGGGCGGTGATGAACAGCAGGTCGGCGCCGGCGCGGCGCATCGCCTCGCCGCGGCGCAGGGCCTCGTCCATGCTGATGTCGCGCACCGCGTTGGTGCGCGCGATCACCAGGAACTCGGGCGAGCGGCGGGCGGCGACCGCTTCCGCGACCTTGGCCACCATCAGCGGCGCGTCGATCAGGTGCTCGATCCCCACGTGGTGATGGGCGCGCTTGGGCAGGATCTGGTCCTCGATCTCGATGGCGGCGAAGCCGGCGGCTTCGGCGGCGGGGATGGTGCGGCGCAGATGCATGGGATCGCCCCAGCCGCAGGCGGCGTCCAGGATCAGCGGGCGGTCGCAGGCGGCGCGGATGCCGAGGCCGGCGTCGATCATTTCGGTGAGCGTGAGATTGGCCTCGGTGAAGCAGGTCAGGTAGCCCATCGCCCCGCCGCCCAGATAGAGCGCGGGAAAGCCGACCGCGGCGGCCAGGCGGGCCATCAGCGGGTTGAGCACCAGCGGGGCGTGAACCGGCGCGCCGGCGGCGAGCAGGTGTTTCAGTCCAGGCGCGGTTGCGGCCATTCCATCCTCCCGTCACGGCGCGGGACTGTCCCCTGCGGGGCGCGCGGCGGCAAGGGGCGGGTCGCTGGCCCCCCCGTCCTGGTCCTCGTCATGATCTCCCGCGTCCCGTCGCGGCCCTCCGTCCTGGCCGGGCTTGACCCGGCCATCCCCCCGACCTTCCCACCCCGGACCATCGCCGGCCACAGGACCAGCATTAACCTCTCATTAGCAAAAAAGTCCTTGCCATCCGAGCGTCCGTTGTTCTACCTTCCCCCCGTATTCAACAACCCAGGACCCGCCCACCCCGCCATGCCGCCCCGCCCCGTCACCCAGTTCCTGACCCATGTCGGCACGCTCCTCACCGCGCTGCTCACCCGCGTCA
>JAKBCO010000318.1 GCA_021807785.1 Pseudomonadota bacterium | reverse complement strand
GATACCCCATCAGGATGATCGGGGTGGCGGCGTCGGCGGTGCGGAAATCGCGCACCATCCCCAGAATCTTCGCCAGCTTCGCCCCCGCCTTCAGCGCCCGCTTGCCGGCCGCCTGGATGGTCGGGCCATCGGCCATCGGGTCGGTGAACGGCATCCCGATCTCGATCAGATCCGCCCCCGCCGCCGGCATCCCGGCCAGCAGCGCCGCCGAGGTCGCCGCATCCGGATCGAACGCCTCGACGAACGGGATCAGCGCCGCGCGGCCCTCGGCGCGCAGGGCGGCGAAGCGGGCCTCGATGCGGCTCACAGCCCCACTCCCAGCCGTTCCGCCACGGTGAAGATGTCCTTGTCGCCCCGGCCGCAGAGATTCATCAGGATGATGGCGTCGCGATCCATGCCGGGGGCGATCCTGGCCACATGCGCCAGCGCGTGCGCGGGTTCCAGCGCCGGGATGATCCCCTCGGTCTCGGTACACAGGCGGAACGCCGCCAGCGCCTCCTCATCGGTGGCCGAGGCGTATTCCACCCGCCCGATATCGTGCAGCCAGGAATGCTCCGGCCCGATGCCGGGATAATCGAGCCCGGCGCTGATGGAATGGGCCTCGATGATCTGCCCGTCGTCGTCCTGCAGCAGATAGGTGCGGTTGCCGTGCAGCACCCCCGGCCGCCCGCCGGCAAGGCTGGCGGCGTGCTGGCCGGTCGCGATGCCGTGCCCACCCGCCTCCACCCCGATCAGCCGCACCGACGGATCGTCGAGGAACGGGTGGAACAGCCCCATCGCGTTGGAACCGCCGCCGATGCAGGCCACCGCCGTATCCGGCAGCCGGCCTTCCGCTTCCAAAATCTGCGCGCGCGCCTCGGTGCCGATCACCGACTGGAAGTCCCGCACCATGGCGGGGTAGGGGTGCGGCCCGGCGACGGTGCCGATCAGGTAGTAGGTGTCGGTGACGTTCGCCACCCAATCGCGCATCGCCTCGTTCATCGCGTCCTTCAAGGTGCCGGCGCCGGAGGTGACCGGCTTCACCTCCGCCCCCAGCAGCTTCATCCGGAACACGTTGGGTTTCTGCCGCTCGACGTCGGTCGCACCCATGTAAACGGTGCAGGGCAGGCCGAACAACGCGCACATGGTGGCGGTGGCGACCCCATGCTGGCCGGCGCCAGTCTCGGCGATGATCCGCGTCTTGCCCATGCGGCGGGCCAGCAGGATCTGGCCCATGCAGTTGTTGGCCTTGTGGCTGCCGGTGTGGTTGAGCTCGTCGCGCTTGAAATAGACCCGCGCGCCCCCCAGCCGCGCGGTCAGGCGTTCGGCGAACCAGAGCGGGCTGGGGCGGCCGACATAGTTCTTGAGGTAGCGGTCCAGCTCGGCCTGGAAGGCCGGGTCGGCGCGGGCGGCATCATACGCCGCCTCCACCTCCAGGATCAGCGGCATCAGTGTCTCGGCGACGAAGCGCCCGCCATAGTCGCCGAACCGGCCGCGTGCGTCGGGGCCAGCGCGCAGGCTGTTGGCTTGGGGGATCGAGGTCACGTCGGGCGGTCTCCGCTGCGGGCAACCTTCTTAGCCCACCCGCTTGGCAGGGTCACCCGCCCGCCGGCGCCCGCGCCTGACCGTCCAGCCAGCGGAAGATCACCGAGAAGTCCCGCGCCCCCTCGCCCGCTTCCACCAGCTGCCGATAGAGCGCCGCGGCATGGGCGCCGAGCGGGGTCGGCGTGCCGGTCGCCTCGGCTGCCGCCTGCGAGAGATTGACGTCCTTCAGCATCAGCGCCGCCATGAACCCGGGCGCGTAGTCGCGGTTGGAGGGCGCGGTCGGCACCACCCCCGGCGCCGGGCAATAGGACGACAGCGCCCAGGATTGCGCGGTGGCGGTGGAGGTGATCGCCCACAGCTTGTCCCAATCCAGCCCCAGCCGCTGCGCCAGCAGGAAGCCCTCGGAGACGCCGATCATGGTGATCGCGAGCATCATGTTGTTGCAGATCTTGGCCGCCTGACCGGCCCCCGGCCCGCCCGCCAGCACGATGGTCTTGCCCATGCCGCGCAAGACCGGCTCGGCGCGGGCGAACCCGGCCTCCGTCCCGCCCACCATGAAGGTGAGCGTGCCCGCCGCCGCCCCCACCGTGCCGCCGGACACCGGCGCGTCCAGCATGGCGAGTCCCGCCGCCTCCGCGGCCTCCGCCACCGCGCGGGCGGAAGCGACATCGATGGTCGAGCAATCGATCAGCAGCGGTTTCGTGCCGGACGCGGCGGCGGCCTCGATCAGCCCGCCCTGATGCAGCCAGACCTCCCGCACGTGCGCCCCGGCCGGCAGCATGGTGATGAGGACCTCGGCCTCCGAAGCGGCCTCGCTGGCGCTGCCCGCCACCGCGCCCCCGGCGTCGCGAAATGCCGTCAGCGCCGCGTCCGACCGGTCATAGCCCCGCACCGCATGGCCCGCTTTCAGCAGATTGGCGGCCATCGGACCGCCCATGTTGCCCAGGCCGATGAACCCGATGCGCGCCATCACAGCACCTCGAACACGTCATAGACCGGACCGGAGGGCGGGCGCTCGCCGGTGCCGACGGCAATGATCCGGTTGAGCCAGGCGTAGCGCTCGGCGGCGGTCTCGAAGGCGACAGAGGTGCGGAAATAATACGACCCCGGCGGCACCGGCTCGCCGCGGGCGACGCGGTCCATGATCTCGGGCGGGCCGTGGCGCATCCCGCGATAGGTCAAGCCGATCGCCGCCCCGTCATCCGTTTGCAGCACCAGCCGCACGTCGAGGGTGGTGGCGCCGTCGGGGCGGAGCATGATCCAGTCGGCGCCACCGGGCAGCACGGTGCCCGACAGGCGCGCGCCCTGGAACCGGCCGCCCGCCACCAGCCCCACCCGGCGGTCCCCCGCCGGCGTGGCGCCCACCGGCTGCATCCCGGCGACCTCCAGGGTGAGGGTGAACAGATGGGCGGTGCGCAGTTCGGCCATTGGTGACTCCCCT
>JAKBCO010000082.1 GCA_021807785.1 Pseudomonadota bacterium | reverse complement strand
GGCGCCGTCGTCGCCAGCTGGATTGCATGGCGCGCGGCGGTGGCGGCCTTACGCGCCGCCGAGGACGCGCGGGAAGCCGCGGCCCGCGATCAGGACTGGCTGACCCATGCGGTGGACGAGCTCAGCCGGCTGGCCCCGCTGCCGGACGAGGAAGCCAGCTTGGCGGCGGAGCGGCTGGCGCTGCAACAGGCCGAGCGGCGGGCGGAGGCGATCGCCGCTGCCGCGGCCGAACTGTCCCCCGGCGGGCATGGGCGCGACCGGCGCGCCACCCCGCCGGCGGCGGCGCTGCGGGCGGCGGCGCGGGCCTTGCAGAAGCTGATCCCCCCCGGCGGCGACCTGACCGGCAATCCGCTGGATCCCGCGCTTTCGGCGTTGGAGCGCGCCGAGGAAGCGCTGGCCGAGGCGGAGACCCTGCTCTCGCGGCTGGCGGCGGAGGCCGATGGCGACCCGCGCCGGCTGGAAGCGGCCGAGGAGCGGCTCTTCGCGCTGCGGGCGGCGGCGCGCAAGCACGGGGTCGCGGTGGCGGAGCTGCCGGGCCTGCTCGACGCCCTGGCGGCGCGGCTGGCGGGCCTGCACGACAGCGCCGACCGGATCGCGGCCCTGCGCGACGGGGTGGCGGCGGCCCGCGGCGACTACGTGACCGCCGCCGCCGCGCTGTCGGCGGCGCGCGCGGCGGCGGCGCGGCGGATCGAGAAGGCGGTGGGGCGGGAATTGCCGCCGCTGCGGCTGGACAAGGCGCGCTTCGTGGTGGCGCTGGAGGCGCTCCCGGAGGCGGAATGGGGTCCGGGCGGGACCGAGACGGTGCGGTTTCTGATTGCCACCAATCCGGGCCAAGCGCCGGGGCCGCTTGGGCGGGTCGCCTCCGGCGGCGAGTTGTCGCGGCTGATGCTGGCGCTGAAGGTGGTGCTGGCGGCCGGGTCGGCCGTGCCGAGCCTCGTCTTCGACGAGGTCGATGCCGGCATCGGCGGCGCCACCGCCGCCGCGGTGGGCGAGCGGCTGGCGCGGGTGGCCGAGCGGGTGCAGGTGCTGGTGGTGACCCATTCGCCGCAGGTGGCGGCGCGCGGGACGGCGCATCTGCTGGTGGCCAAGGCGGTGGCCGGCGGCCAGGCGACCACCCGAGTGACGCCGCTTGCCCCGCCGGCGCGGCGGGAGGAGATCGCGCGGATGCTGGCCGGCGAGCAGGTGACCGAGGCGGCGCGCGCGGCGGCGACGGCTTTGCTGGCCGAACCGTAGCTTCGGGCTACGGCTGCGCCTCGCACCACTCCCGCCAGAGGCCCCGCAGCGCCGCGCCCAGGCTGCGCCCGAAGCGGGGCGCGTCGCAGAGCGGGCTGGCGCGGGTTCGCGCCCGCAGCCCCGCGCGCAGCACGGCCAGCGCCGGCAGGTCGGCGGCGGCGGCGCAAGCGCGGTCCAGATAGGCCTCGGCGCCGTCGGTCACCCATTCGTCCAGCCCGGCGTTGCAGAGATGGCTCGCCGAATGGCGGGAGGCGAAAATCTCGCCCGGCAGGGCGATGGTCGGCACCCCCATCCACAACGCCTCACAGGTGGTGAGGCCGCCGGAATAGGGGAACGGATCGAGGGCGATGTCGATGTCGTTGTACTGTGCCAGGAAGGCGCGATGACCGGAGCCGGGCCGGGTTTCCACCCGCGCCGGAGCGACGAAGGCGGCGCGCAGCGCGGCGGCGGTGGCGGCATCCGCCAGCTGATGGGTCTTGAGAATCAGCCGCGCTGAGGGCAGGGCGGCGAGGATGCGGTTCCACAGCGCGATCGCATCGGGGGTGATCTTCGCCAGGTTGTTATAGCATCCGAACGTCACGAAACCGTTTCTAGAGGCCGGCGCCGGCGCCACCTCCGGCGCGTAGGGCGGCGGGGAGTAGCAGACGTAGCCGTCGGCCAGCCGCAGCAGGCGTTCCGAATAGAAGCGCTCGAACCCGGGCGGGGTTTCCCAGCGGTCGGTGACGATGGCGTCAATCTCCGGCAGGCCGGTGCTGTGGGTCTGCATGCCCACCCATTTGACTTGCAGCGGGGCGAGGCGATGGACGCAGGCCGCCATCCGGCCGAGATCGCCATAGCCGCCGAGATCGATCAGGATATCGACCCCCCGTTCGCGGGCGCGGGCGGCGAGGGCGGTATCGGTCAGGCGCTCGGTATCCTCCCACCCCGCCGCCAGGGCGCGGAAGCGGCGGGCGATCGGGTCGGTCTCGACCGGCGACGGGGCGAGGCAGATCGTCTCGAACCCGGCCGGGTCCAGCGTCTCGAACCCGGCCACGGTGAGCCAGCCGACGGGGTGGGTGCGCAAGGTGCCCGACAGCAGGCCGAGCCGGAGCTTGCGGTGGGGATCCGGGGTATTGGCGAACGGTGCGGTGGCGACGGGGCGCGGCAGACGCGCGGCGGTCGCCTGCTGCGCGGCAAGCAGGGCGGCGCCGGTGACCCCGGGGCTGTAGGGCAGCGCGTTGGCCAGGGTGCGGCGCGGCAACGGGGGCTCCGGCGCCAACGCGATCGCCTGGCTGGCCAGCGCCAGCGCCTCCCGCTGCCGGCCCAGATTCGCGGTGGCGTTGGCGAGGTTGCAAAGGATATTGGCGTCCGGCCCCTCGGTCAGCAGGGCGCTCAGGATCGCGTGCGCCTCGGCGTGGCGGTGCAGCCGCATCAAGGTGGCGGCGTGATCGTTGCGCAGCGCCCGGTCGGCCGGGTTCAGTGCCACCGCGCGCGCGAGCGCCGCCTCGGCCGCGGCGACCCGGGTGGAGCGGGCGAGCAGCCCGGCGAGCAGGCGGGCGATGTCGGGATGGTCCGGGGCCAGGACCGCGGCGGCCTCCGCGACCTCGATGGCGAGGCCGCGCTGCCCGTCGCGTTCCGCCAGCAGGGCGCGCGCGGCCAGCTTCACCGGGTTGAGCGGGTCGGCGGCGGCGGCGCGTTCGGCGGCGATCAGTGCCGCTGGGGTGGTGCCGGCGGCGGCAGCGGCCTCCACCCGCCGCAGCGCGAGCTCCAGCCGGTCGGGGGCGCGCGCGCTCGCTTCGGCGAACGCGGTCTCGGCCAGGGCGTGATCGCCGCTGACTTGCAGGACGAGGCCGAGCAGGTCCCAGGCGTCGGCGCGGTCGGGATGGGCGCCGCAGGCGCTGAGGGCGAGGCTGTGGGCGCGCGCGGCCGCGCCGGCGCCGAGCGCGAGGGCGGCGCGGGCCAGCAGCGCGTCCGGGTGTAGCGGGTCGCGGTCGAGCGCCGCATCGTAGGCGGCGGCGGCGTCCTCGGCGTCCCCGGCGGCGCGCAGGCTCTGGCCCAGACGGGCGAGCGGCTCGGCCCAGTCGGGGTGGGCGGCGGCGAGGGCGCGGAACCAGCGGCGCGCGCGGGCCGCGCAGCCGGCGCGATCCTCGGCGATGGCGTGGTTGAGCTGCGCGCAGGGGTCAGGCTCGGCCGGCGTCGCGCTCATCGGGTCAGGATGCCGAACAGGCCGGGCACTGGGGCGTCGTTCTGGAAACGCTGGGTTTCCGGGCGCAGGGTGGTCACGCCGAGCCCGGCGGCGGCGGCGGCGTTGCGCAGGTGATCGGGGTGATGGGTGTAGCGGCCCTGCGGGCCGAGCGCCCAGGCGGCGGGGGTGGCGGGATCGGTCTCGCAGGAGACCAGGAACCGCCCGCCGGGGCGCAGCCGCGGGGCGACGGCGGCGAAGACCGGGGCGAGATCGCCGAAATAGCAGAGCACGTCGGCGGCGATGATCACCCCGTAATCGGGGCCGGGAGTCTCCAGGAAGGTCAGCAGATCGGCCTCGTGCAACGCGGCGTAGAGGCTCTTGGCGGCAGCGCGGGCCAGCATCCGGGGCGAAAGATCGACCCCGTGCAGGGGACCGACCGGCAGGTCGGCCAGCGCGATGCCGACCAGCCCGGTGCCGCAGCCCAGGTCCAGCAGCGGGCCGGCGGCGTCGGTTCCGACCAACGCGGCCCGCACCAGACCCGGGATCCGGTAGCCCAGGGCGATCAGATGCGATTCGAAGCGGTCGGCATAGCCGTCGAAGACGGCGCGGACATAGGGGCTGGGGGCGCGGTCGGCGCCCGGGCGGGCGCCGGCGGTGGCGACCAGGTGGCGGACATAGGGGTCCTCGGGCGCCAGTTTCAGCGCTTCCTCATAGGCCGCGGAGGCCTCGTCATGGCGCGCGAGGCTCGACAGGGCGTGGCCGAGCAGGCCGAAGCCGCAGGCATCAGCGGCGCCGGCGGCGCGCGCGGCCTCGCCCAGCCGGACCGCGGCGGGGAAATCGCGGCGGCGGATCTCCAGTAGCATCGCCGCGTTGCGCAGCGCCGGCGCTGGGGGGATGCGGGCGATGCCGGTGGCGAGCGTCGCGGCGGCCCGGTCCAGCGTGCCGGCGGCGGCCTGGGCGGCGGCCAGCGCCTCCACGAAGGCTGGGTTGCCAGGCTCGGCGCCGAGCGCCTCGGCCAGGCAGGCGATCGCGTCCAGCGGCCGGCCGAGCTCGTGCATCAGCACGCCCAGGATCGCCTTGCCGGACGGGTCCGTTGGATCCAGCGCCACCGCCTCGGCGGCATCGATGGCGGCGGCGACATGCTCCCCGCGCCGGTGGCGCACATCGGCGCGCAGGCGGCGCAGCCCGGCATCGGCGGGATCGGCGGCGATGGCGGGGTCCAGCGCCGCCAGCGCGTCATCCAGCCGCCCGGCGGCGATGCCGAGCCGCGCGGCGAGCGCGACGGTGCCGCCATCGGCCGGCGCGAGACGGGTGAGTGCGGCCAGCACCGCCTGGGCGGCGTTGAGCCGGCCGCTATCGATCATCTCCCGGACACGTCCGGCGAGGGCGGCGGGATCGGGGGCGTGGGTATCCATGACGGGGCTCCTTCTGAGCCGGAGACGGGATCAGACCACCAGCCCCTGCGCCTGCACCGCGAGGGCGGACAGGCTCGGCTGGCTGGTGTTCGAACCGGCGGATTGCTGCGCCATCGCGATCAGGTAGCGTTGGGCGAATTGCTGGACGAATTTCGGGTCTTGCAGCTTGCTGATGTCGAGCTGCGAGGTGATCGCCTTCTGCTGCGCCTCGAGCGGTTGGAAGGCGATCTGCAACGGGATGCCGAGGGTGGTGGTGACCACGCTGCGCAGCACAGGATCCCCCAGGATCTGATCGACATTGGTCGCGCCGGAGGCGTTGGCCAGGAAGTCCAGCGCATTCGAAAGCCCGGGCGTGGTCCGGTCGAGCGAGCTGCGCCAAGTCACCTCCGCATAGCCGTTGGCGATGGTGGAGATGACCGAGGGGTTCTGGATGACGCTCAGCCCCTTGTTGGCGAAATCGTAGGTCTTCACCACTGGCTTCCAGCGCGTGTCGGTCAGCTGGTTGGCCAGGGAATTGCTGTTGTTGACGTTCGACAGCAGGGTCTTCTGCGCCAGCGCGGTGTAGGGGATCTGGTCGGCCAGCCCGTTGGCGGTCAGCAGCACCTGCATCACGGTGGGGTTGGACAGCAGCTGCTGCGGGCTGGTCGCCGATTTCACCGCGGTGGTGAAGCTGGCGATCGCGCGCGCCACCGCCGGCTCCGCCGCGGTCGCTTTGATGTCCTGGGTCTGGTTCTGCTCGGCGTTGTTGAGCGCGGTGATGGGATTGGACGTGCCCAGCGTCGCCCCGGTGGTGCCGGAATTGAAGATCACCCCCAGCAGGCTGCTGGTGGTGCCGCCGCTGCCGGCGGCGGGGAACAGCGAGGCGATCCCCGGCAGCGAATTGAGGGTGGTGCCCATGGCGCGGCTCAGCCGGCCAGCAGGCCGGCGCCCATGTTCTCGTTGATGGCGATCAGGAATTGCAGGTTGGGATCGGATTGCTCCATCTCCCGCTGCACCGCGAGGCCGACCGAGAAGATGGCGGCGCGCAGCTCCATCGGCAGCGCATTGGCCGGATCCCGCATCAGATCGTTGACCGTGGTCCATAACCGGCGGTTGTCGGCCAGGGCGCGGGCGCGCGCGGCGGGGCTGTCGGCGGCCCGCAGGCCGGCGTTGGTGATCTGGAACACCTCGGCCTCCTGCGCGCGGGGGGAGCGGTGGGTGGCGCCGGCCTGGTAGGCGCGGGCGGCTTGGCTCAGGCGGGACATGGGGTGGCGGTCTCCTGGGGATGGGCGGCGGGACGGGGCAGCACCGCGGCCTCGTGGCGCATGATGCGGCGGGCGAGTTTCAGGGCTTGGTAGCCGTCATCGGCCTCGGCCGCGGCCAGCGCCCGGTCGAGGATGTCGCGGGCGAGGGCGGAGGTGGTGGCGGTGCGAAACTCATCGATCAGGTCGCGCGCGGTCACCAGGGCGCGCGCGCGCTCCTCCTCGGAGCCGATATAGGCGCTCTGCAGGGCGAAATAGACGCGCCGCGCCGGGGTGTCGGCCTCGTCGGGCAGCATGATCTGCTTGCCGAACAGGAAGCGGGCATGGGCGGTGAGTTCGATGCGCGAGCGGGTACGAAAGCGGATCGGCGCGCCGTTGATGATCATCAGCTCGCCCTGCCGCAGTTCCAGAACCAGGTTCGACATCGTCCGCCTCCTCGGGCCGCGGCGCCGCCGCTCCGGAGCGTGCGCCCCGGGGCGGCGGCTGGCCGGTCAGGCGTTCTTGACCAGGGTCAGGAGGGTGTTCGGCGTCTGGTTCGCCAAGGTCAGCGCCTGGGTGCCCAGCTGCTGGCGGATCTGCAACGCCTGCAACAGCGCCGATTCCTGCGCCAGATTGGCATCGATCAAGGCGCCCATGCCCTGGTTGAGGCTGTCGATCTTGGCGCTGTTGTAGGTGATCTGGTTCGAGACGTAGTTGGTGTTCGAACCATAGGTGTTCAGCGCCGTGCCGACGGCGTTGAACTTGTTGATGAAGGTCCCGGTGTTGGTGATCAGCGCCGCCACCGTGCTGGCGCCGTTGAGCTGGGTGGAGGTGAAGTTCAGCGATCCGTAGAGCTTGGACCCGCTGAAAGTGCCGATCCCGTAGGTGGACCCCACCTCGTTGCGCACCACCGAGACCGCCGAGAAGGTGCCGGTCGAGCCGGTGATGTTGCCGATCAGCGTCTTGCCGTTATAGCTCGCATCCTGGATGAAGCTTTTGACGTTCGCCAGCAGCGACGTGTATTGCGCCTCATACTGCGTGCGCTGGTTGCCCGACACGTTGCCGCTGGCCAGCGCCACCAGCACGTCGCGCATCGAGCTCATGGTGTTCTGGGCGTCGTTAAGCGAGGTGCTGGTGGTGGATAGCAACCCCTGCACGCCGCCCAGCTGCTGGTTGGCGGTGGTCAGCGCCGAGACATCCGAGCGCACCCGCTGCGCCACCGCATAGGCGGCGCCGTTGTCCGTCGCGTCCGCCACCGCGTAGCCGGTGGAGATCTGCTTCTGGGTGGCGTTCAGCTGCATGGTGGTCGCGTTCAGCGACTGCAAGGCCACCATCGCGCCGACATTGGTGTTGATCGAGTTCAGTGTACTGGACATGGTGTTTTCCTGTTGCCCACAAGGTTACGGAATGCCCCGCCTTTTGCGGACAGCGCCCCATCCTGGCGCGCCTTCGTAAACGCCGGGTAAATGCCGGGGCATCGGCATCACCCGATCGGCAGAAATTTCACCAGCGACAGCGCCGACTGACCGGAGATCAGCTGGTAGGAACTCTGCAACTGCGTCTGCACCAGCGAGAGATCGGACAAGGTCTTCGCCATATCCACGTTCTCCGCCGGCGAAACCTGGGCGGTGAGCGCGGTCGCCTGATCGGCGAGCACGGTGCCCTGCGAGGTGATCGCCGTCTGCTGGTTGCCGAGCCCGCCTGCCTCGTCGGCCGCCGCCGCCACCACCCCGGTCAGGCTGTTGTAGGTATCGCTCACCAGCCCCTGGAATCCGGACGACCCCACCTGCGAACTCGACATCGAGCCGATGGTGGCGAGCGCCCGCAGCAGGTCCCGCGACCAGGACCCGGTGGTCGAACCGCCGGTGGAGATGGCGTAGGTGTTGGCGCTCGCCAGCAGCCCCACCGCCTGCGTCTGCCCCGCCCCGGTCTGCACCGAGGGAATGCCCGGTTTCAGCGCCGCCGCCGGCTGCGACATATAGGCCGAGAAGGGCGAGGTCCCGGCGGCATTGGAACTCGCCACCGCCAGGGTCGCCGCGGCGGTCGCGCTGGCCCCGGCGCCGGAGAGCCCGGCCACCGCGCCGTTGATCTGGGTGTAGAAGCCGGAGGACAGGATCTGATCCGGGTTCGGCACTGGCGGGTTGGTGCTGTCGGCGCCGCCGAAGACGTAGGTACCGCCGTCGGTGGTATCCAGCAGCCCTGCCACCTGCACCAGCGCCTGGCGGGCCGAACTCGCCAGGCTGTCCACGTTGGACGGCGACACCGCGTTGAGCGTATCCAGCTGCGCGCGGAAGTTCGACGCGATCGACTGCAACTGCGTCATCGCCGTCTGCGTCACGCCCATCGCGCCGGTGGCGGTGTTGATGTTGGACTGCCAGACCCCGAGTGCTGCGATCTGCGGGCGCAGATCGAGCGAGATCGCCGCCCCCGACCCGAGCCCGGCATAGGTCTGGGCGATCAGCCCGGTGCTGGATTGCTGGGTCAGCTGATCCATCCGCTGGCGCACCGTCTGCGCGTCCGCGATCAGCGTGTTCATCACGCCGTAGCCGGCATAGGCGGTGACCGCGCCGCTCATTGCACCGCGCTCAGCAGCTGGGTGTACATCGCCTGCACCGCGGCGATGACTTTCGCATTGGCGCCGTAGGCATTCTGCAGGGCGATCATCTGCGACATCTGGGTATCCATGTTGACGCCCGACTGGCTGGTGAGCTGGCCCTGCAGGGTGGTCTGCACCCCCTGTTCGGTGGAAAGCTGGGCGCTGACGGCGGCGGAGGCGGCCGATTGCGCCCCCACCAGCGCGCTGGCGATGCCCCCCAGGGTCGGCTGCGACGCATAGGGCGCGGCGAGCGTCCCGGTGGCACCGAGCCCCAAGGTGTTGGAGGCCGGCTGCGCTACCCCGGCCTGCGCGTCCGCGCTCAGGGTGAAGTCGATCACCCGCGTAATCAGGGTGGAGAAGCCCGCCGGCCCGCCGGGGGGATTGGGGGTGAAGGCGCTCGCCCCGGTCGCGCTGCCGGCGATTGCGGTGGTGCCGTCGCGCACCAGCGACGGCGTGGTGGTGACCGCCGGATTGACCTGGATGGTGGCTCCGAAGCCGACATAGCCCGATTGCACCGGCGCCCCGCCGCCCGCCGGCACCGTGCCCGAGGCGTCGGTGAAGAGCTTCAGCCCCTGGGCGCTGAAGCGGCCGGCCAGGTTCTGCGCGAACTCGTCGAGCTCGGCCTGGTCGGTGGGCAGGGTGGTATCGCGCAGGGTCAGGTTGGCGCCGAGCTGGCCGCCGGTCAGCGAAGCGGTGACATCCACGCCCCCCAGCATCACCGCCGGGATGCCGCCGCCCGGGTAATAGGCGCCGGGCTCGACGTTGGCGGCGGTGGTGCTCAGCGGATCGGCCGGGCCATGGGTGGGCAGTTCGGTGCCGGAGGCGGTGGTAACCAGCATGTCGCCGTTCGGCTGCGCCAGCGTGTTGACCGAAATCACCTGCGCCAGGCTGGCCAACTGCGCATCGCGCTGGTTCTCGAGATCGGCGGTGGATTGTCCGGCCGCCTTCGTCGCCATGATCTGATCGGAGAGCGAACCGATCGCGGCGAGCGTGCTGTTGATCGTTCCCACTGCTGAGACGATTGCGTTCTGCGCCGCTTGTCGCTGTGCCGTATAGGTATTGCTCAGGGTATTGATCTGCCCTGCCAGCGTTCCGGCCGCGTTGACCACCGCCTGTTGCTGGGTGGCGTTGGAAGGATCGTTGAGCAGGGTCGAGAACTGGTTGCCGAGCGCCCCCAGCAGGCTGCCCAGATCCTGCCCCTGACCCGGCGTGCCCTGGGCGGCATCGATTGCCTGCAACGCGCTCTGCTGCGTGGTGAGCCCCGCCACGGTGGAGGCCTGCGCCTGAACCTGCGCCTGCAACTGCGTGTTCAGCAGCCGGATCGCCGGCCCCGTCCGCACCCCCATGCCGATCCCTTGGGCATCGAGGGCGGTCTGGGTCGCGCTCTCGGTCACGTAGCCCGGGGTGCCGGCATTGGCGACGTTGTGCGAGACCAGCGCGAGGCCCGCGCTGACATTGGCGAGCCCGCCCGAGGCGATCGAGAGTGCGGCGTCGAGCCCCATCGCGCGCGGCCTATTGCTTCATGTCGATCGTGGTTTGCAACAGCTGCTGCGCCGTGGTCAGCATCTTGGCATTCGCCCCATAGGCCTGCTGGGCGACGATCAGCTTGGAGAACTCGGTGGCGATATCGACGTTCGATTCCTCGACCGAGCCGGTCACCAGCGCACCGGCGCCGTTGGTGTTGGCGCTCTGGGCGATGGCGTTGCCCGAATCGGTGGTGGCGGTGAAGGCTTGGCCGTTCTGACGCTGCAACGCATCCGGCGCGGCGAAGGTGATGACCGGGATCTGCGCCACCGTCTGCGACTGGCCGTTGTTGTAGTTCGCCACCACATTGCCGGCGGCGGTCATGGTGATGCCGGTGAAGCTGCCGGGCGGCACCCCGTTCTGGGTGATGTTGCGCAGCGAATAGGTGGAGGCGGCGAACTGCGTCACCCCGTTCGCCTGGCCGAAATTGCCCATGTTCAGGGTGAAGGTCTGCGCGCCGGCGCCGAAATTGGTGCTGATGGTCAGGTTGGCCGGCGAGCCGACGGCGGCGGCGGCGGCGGTCACGCCGCCCGACGTGGTGCCGAAGGCGCCAATGGTGCCGGCCGGCGCGCCGCCGGTGCCGAAATTCACCTGCGCGCTGCCGATGGTGGTGGGCAGCGTGTCGGGCGAGGACAGGGTGACGGTCCAGCTGTTCGCCGATGTCTGCGCCCAGCCCATGGTCACAGTGTGGCTGTTGCCGAGCGAATCATAGACATCCACCTGCGAGGAGCTCGTGGTGCCGGGGGCGGCCGAGGTGGGCAGATTGGCCGACAGGCTGACCTGGCTGGTGGCGACCGGGTTGAACTGGGTCTGCGTCACCTGGATCGGCGCCAGCTGCGACTGGTTGGCCACCCCCGTGGTCGGGTCCACCACCCAGCCCTGCAGAAACTCGCCGGCGCTGTTCACCAGATAGCCGTTCTTGTCCATCTGGAAATCGCCGGCGCGAGTGTAATAGGTCTGCGGGTTGAAGGTGGGATCGGTGCTGCCGGGAACCGTGCCGTTCTGTTCCGAGACCGCGAAGAACCCCTGGCCGGTGATGGCCATCGCCAGCGGGTCGCTGCTTTGGGTCACCGTACCCTGGACGTTGTTGGTGTAGTCGGGGCGGGTGATGACCGCGCCCGGCTCGTTCTCCTGCGCCGTCGAGGTCGTCAGGTAGTCGATGAAGCTGGTATCGACCGCCTTGAAGCCCACCGTCTGGCTGTTGGCGACGTTGTCGGAGATGTTGCCGAACGCCGCCGACTGGGCCGACAACCCGCTGACCGAGGTGTTGAGCGCGCCGAACAGGGAAGACATGGACCGGGTCCTTCGATGCCGTCGGCGGTGGAGGCGCAGGAACCGTGCCAGGCCCAGAAATGCCCGGGGAACCGGCGGATCGCCGCGATTTCCTCGCTTCGGCGGCCTCGTGGCGGGAGGATCGGGACGGCCGCGCGGCAGGAACTGCCGGGCGGAACCTGCCGGGGGCGGGGCGGCGGGGCGCGGCGGCGGGCCGCGATTCCAGGCGCCATAAGCTGGCATCGATCTTGCCCAGGCTCGGCCATGGCCTCCGTTCCGCCTCCGGTCCCGCCCCGGGATATCGCCCCCCGGGATATCGCCCCCGGGGATATCGCCCCGTCTCCGAAGCCCGCCGCCACCGGCGGCGGGACGGCATTCGCCTCGGCTCTCGAGGGGGCGGCCAAGTCGTCCCTGGCCGGCGTGGGTCCAGGTTCGGGCGCGAGCCCCGCCGCGCTGACGCCCGGGCCGGCGCCGAAACCGGCACCTGGCGGGAAACCGGCTGGTACGTCCCCGGGGACGCCCCCGGGGACACCCCCTGGAATGCCTGCCGGATCACCGGCGATCATGGCGGCGCTCGCCCAGCCCGTCCCGCTGCCCGCCGCCGCCCCGTCGGCGCCGCCGCCAACCGCGCCGGCGCGCCCGCCGCCGGGCAAGACCCACAGAGAAGGCGCCGCCCGTCGCAAGCCGACCGATACGACCTCCCCGGCCACGGCGCTGATCGGCCTGGCCGCCAGCATGCCGCCCCCCATTCCGCCGCCCGTCCCCCTCGCCCCGCCCGAGGGCGGCGCGCCACTGTCGGCCTCCTCCGCCCCCCGCGTGACCTCGGACGCGAAGCCAGCCACCCCCCTGGCGATCGGGCCGGCAACGGACCCGAGCCGCTCGGCCCCGCGCCCGCCGGAGCGTGGACCCGTCGCCGCAGCCATTCCCGCCGCCCCGCATGACCCCGCGCCCTCGGGGCCGGTGCCCTTCGCCGCTCCTGCGAGCCCGGCCACCCCGGTCACCGCTTCGGTTTCCGCCCCGCCGACCGTCACCGCCACCGCACCGCCGGCGCGCCCATCCCCCGCGCCGACCGCCCCGTCCGCGCCCACCACCCAACTGGCCCCGGCGGTGGTCAGCCTGCTCGCGCGTCCCTCCGGGCAGAGTCAGCTCACCTTGCGCCTCGCGCCCCCCGAGCTCGGACAAGTCCGCATCGACCTCCACCGCGCCCCCGGCGCGCCGCCACTGGTGGAGATCCGGGTCGAGAAGCCTGAGACCCTGGGTCTCCTGGTCCACAGCCAGCCGCAGCTGCACCAGGCGCTGGATCAGGCCGGGGTACCGGCGGCGGGGCGCAGCCTCAGCTTCTCCCTCGATGGCGGCGGCGGGCGGCAGGCCCCGGGCGGGGGGCGAGGGGCGCCCGCGCGCGCCGCGCCGACGCCGGACGCGGCCGACCCCGGCGCCCCCACCGTTACCGTCCGCCTCCCGGCGCGTGCCGCCGGGATCGACATCACCGCCTGACGCCGGAGACCGACCCGATGA
>JAKBCO010000317.1 GCA_021807785.1 Pseudomonadota bacterium | reverse complement strand
GCGCTGTTCCGCCAATGGCGGATCGGCCGCGGCGGCCGGAGGTTCCAGGTGCTGAAGTTCCGCACCATGCGCGTGGCACCCGAGCCGACCCTGCGCCAGGCCACCCGCGATGACGCCCGCGTCACCGCGCTGGGTCGGGTGCTGCGCCGGCTGTCGCTCGACGAATTGCCGCAGCTCGTGAATGTGCTCCGCGGGGAGATGTCGCTGGTCGGGCCGCGTCCGCACGCACCCGGCACCTGCGCGGCCGGCCGCCCGTTTGAACTGGTGGCCCGCGGCTACGACGCCCGCCATCAGGTGCTGCCCGGTATGACCGGACTCGCGCAGATCCGCGGCTGGCGCGGCGAGACTGTCACCGAGGAGGCGCTTTGCCGGCGGGTGGACGCCGATCTGGAATATATCGCGCGCTGGTCGCTGGGGCTTGATCTGGCGATCCTGTTGCGTACCATCCCGGCCCTGCTGCGTCCTACCAACGCATGGTGACCGCCATTCCGCGCCTGATCGCCGGCTTCCCGCCCGCCGCCGGGGCCTATGACGCCGATATCGTCATCCTGGCCCTCGATCGGGCGGAGGAGACCGAGGCCGCGATCGCCTCCGCGCTGGCCCAGACCGGGCTGTCCCGCCACCTGACCGTGCTGGATCAGGGATCAGACCCGGCGGCGCTGGCGCGCCTCGCCGCGCTTCTGGCCGGGCGGACGGATGCGGCGCTGTTCGCCGTCCCTGCCAATCTGGGGGTGGCCGGCGGGCGCAACCTCGCCACCGCGCTGGGCCATGGGCGGGTCATCATCGGCCTCGACAACGATGCCGAATTCGCCACCCCGGCCACCGCCGCCGGCCTGGTCGCGGCGCTGGACGCCGAGCCGGATCTGGCGGCCGTCGCCCCGCGTATCCTGGCGGCCTCCGGCCTCGCCGACGACCTCACCTCCTGGGGCTATCCGCTGGCGCTCCGGCCCCGCGCCGGCGGGAGTTTCGACATCGCCGCCTTCGTCGGCGCCGGCCACGCGATCCGCCGCGCCGCCTGGGACGCGGCCGGCCCCTATGACGCGCGGCTTTTCTTCTGCTGGGAGGAGTATGATTTCTGCCTGCGCGCCATCGCCGCCGGCTGGCGGGTGCGCTACCGCGGCGATCTCGCGGTGTGCCACAAGGTGGCCCCCGGGCGGCGCATGAACTGGTCCGGCACCCGCTGGTTCCACTATGTGCGCAACCGGCTGCTGATCGAGCGCAAATGGGGCGCCTCCTGGCCGGCGCTGCTGCCGCGCGCAGGCGGGTATCTGCTCAAGGGCGGGCGCGCCGGGCTCTGGCGCCAGGGGATCGCTGGCATCCTGGCGGCGGCGCGGATGGACCCCGGGACCGACCGCCGTCCGCTGCCGGCGGCGGCGCGGCGCTACCTGTTCCGGGTCGATCGGGCGCACCGGGGCGGGCTGCTGACCCGGCTGCGGCGCGAGGTGCTGACCAAGCCCGGCCCCGCCTTGCCGGAGGCCCGTCTCCGGCTGCTATAAGCCGGTACGATGGAGTCCTTTCCGATGCCCCCCCGCCCCGCCCGCGTCGCGCTGGCCGCCCTGCTGTTGCTGGCGCTGGCCGGTTGCGCCAGCCATAAGAAGCCCGCCGTTGCCGCCGGCGCGGCCCCGTTGCCGGTCGACGAGCTCTACAATCACGGCATCGAGGCGCTGAACGCCGAGCGGTACCAGACCGCTTCCGACCAGTTCACCGCCGTGCAGCAGAACTACCCGTATTCCGCCTGGGCCACCAAGGCGCAGCTGATGCAGGGCTATACCCAGTATCGCGAGCTCGACTATACCGGCGCGCTGGATACGCTGAACCATTACATCCAGCTGCACCCGGCCGCGCCGGATATCGCCTATGCCTATTACCTGCGCGCGCTCTGCTACTACGAGCAGATCGAGGGCATCCGCCGCGACCAGCAGGATACGCTCGATGCCATCGCCGCACTCCGCCAAGTGGTGGACCGGTTCCCGGCCTCGCCCTATGCACGCGACGCCCGGCTGAAGATCGACCTCGCCCGCGACCGGCTGGCCGGGCATGAGATGTCGATCGGGATATATTACGAGAACCAGCATCTCTATACCGCCGCGATCGGCCGCTTCCAGCGCGTGGTAGAGGATTTCCAGACCACCAATCACGTTGCCGAGGCGCTGCACCGGCTGGTGGAGTGCTATCTCCGGCTGGGGATGCGCGCGCAGGCGCTGAAGACGGCCGCGGTGCTGGGCTACAACTACCCGGGCAGCTCCTGGTACGCCGATACCTACGCCGACCTCTACGACGACCACCTGCTGGCGAAGAACATGCCCGCGCCGACCGGGACCGGACACGGTTTTCTCGCCCGCACCTTCGGCTGGTTGTTCTGAGCCGCGCCCGCCGGTGCTGACCGCGCTCGCCATCCGCGACGTGGTGCTGATCGAGCGGCTCGACCTTGGATTCGGCGCCGGCCTGACCGTGCTGACCGGCGAGACCGGGGCCGGCAAATCCATCCTGCTGGACAGCCTGGGCCTCGCGCTCGGCGCGCGGGCCGACGCGGGGCTGGTGCGCGCCGGCGCCGCCCAGGCCGCGGTGACCGCGAGTTTCACCCCGCCGCCCGACCATCCCTGCTTCGCGGTGCTGACCGAGGCCGGGCTGACGGCCGAGCCGGGGGAGGCGCTGGTGCTGCGCCGGGTGCTAGGGGCGGACGGGCGATCGCGCGGGTTCGTCAACGACGCGCCGGTCGGTCTCGCGCTGCTGCGCCGCCTGGCCGGGCTGCTGGTGGAGGTGCAGGGGCAGCACGAGCAGATGGGGCTGGCCGATCCGGCCGGCCACGCCGGGCTGCTGGACGGATTCGGCGTGCCCGCCGCCACCGGCGGCGCCGTCGTCGCCAGCTGGATTGCATGGCGCGCGGCGGTGGCGGCCTTACGCGCCGCCGAGGACGCGCGGGAAGCCGCGGCCCGCGATCAGGACTGGCTGACCCATGCGGTGGACGAGCTCAGCC
>JAKBCO010000316.1 GCA_021807785.1 Pseudomonadota bacterium | reverse complement strand
GTGAAGGACGCCATCGCCGCCGATCCCAGGCTGGCGAAAGCAGTTCGAAAACTCGCCTGGGCCCTCGGCGTGCAGCGCGATCTGATCCCGCCGGGACCGCCGCGGGGCCAGGCGCTGCTGGTGGTCGGCTGCTCGGTGGCGCAGGCGAAGGCCGAATACCAAGCCGAGTTGAAGGAGATGAGCCACGAGCAGGTGCTGCGCAAGCACTGCATGTTCCCCGACCACCCGTGGCAGGTGCGGATGCGGGAGGTCTCCCACGACAAGCGCCACAACCACGACAAGCGGCCGGTGTGGTTCGGCGGCGGCCTCAAGCCGCCCGAACCCCCGCGGACCCCGCATTCGGTCCTGGAGTGAGGGGGGGGGCCGGACCGGCGGGGCATACGCACGTCCAAAACGTTACGTAATCGAAACCAACGCGCCCCTCACTCCGGCAGCAGCTCCGCCCGGATCAATCCCCGATGGTTCGGCGCGTCGATGAACGCCAGAATCTCCGCCACCAGCGAATCCCCCCCGAACCGCGCCCGCGTCTCCGCCAGCCGCGCGGCGAAGACCCCGCCCTCGTGGAACAGCGACCGGAACGCCAGATGCAGCCGGCGGATCTGGTCCTTCTCGAACCCCCGCCGCTTCAGCCCGATCACGTTCAGCCCCGCCAGCCGCGCCCGGTTGCCGATCACGCTGCCGAACGGGATCACGTCCGCCTCCACCCCCGACACCCCGCCGATCATCGCCGCCCGCCCGATCCGCACGAACTGGTGGATCGCCGCCGCCCCCCCGATCACCGCATGATCGGCGATCGTGACATGTCCCCCCATGACCGCGTTGTTGGCCACGATCACGTGATCGCCGAGCTGGCAGTCATGCGCGACATGCGCCACCGCCATCAACATGCAGTCGGACCCCACCCGGGTCAGGCCGCGCCCGGTCACGGTGCCGCGGTGGATCGTCACATGCTCGCGGATCTGCGTGCGGGCGCCGACCTCGCAGCGTGTCGGCTCGCCGCGGTATTTCAGGTCCTGCGGCTCCAGCCCCACGGTGCAGAACGGAAACAGGATCGCCGCCTCGCCGATCCTTGTATGCCCGTCCACCACCACATGCGACACCAGCCGCACCCCGTCCTCCAGCACCACATCCGGCCCCACCTGGCACCACGGCCCGATCCGCACCCCCCGCCCCAGCGAGGCGCGCGGGGAGACGACGGCGGAGGGATGGATATCGGTGCCGGCCGAGGGGGATTCGAACGGGGCGATCACAGCGGTCATGCGAGGGGAGCTTTCCAGAAGCGCCCGGCTTGTAGGCGCCGGCGGGCGGGCGGCCAACACAAGCATTGTTGCCGTTTGTGTCGCCAATACGGCGCGCCATCCCACCCGCCCGGACGCCCGGATGGTATCAATCGCGACCGCCGCCCCCGTTCACACCGCCCCGATCACCCGCGCCGCCGCCAGCGCCGCGATCTCCGCCGCGCCGTAGCCGTGCTCCGCCAGGATTGCCGCGCCATGCTCCCCGAGCCCCGGCGCCCGCGCCAGCCCCGAGCCCGACGCGAATGCCGGCCGGCCGATCAGATTCGGCATCGGCACCTTCTCCGTCAGCCCGGGATGGTCGAGCCAGGCGATCGCCCCCACCGCCCGCGTCTGCGGATGGGCCAGGAAATCGGCATAGCGGTTCAGCCGCTCATGCATGACCTGCTCGGCGGCCAGGCGCGCCGACCAATGCGCGGTGGGCTCGGCGGCGAAGATCGGCGCCAGCTGCGCCCGGAGCGCCGCCGCCCCGGCGATCCGCCGGTCGAAATCCCCATAGGCCGGGTCCGCCGCCAGCCCCGGCAGGTCCATGGCGCGGCAGAAGGCCTGGAACTCGTATTCGCGGGCGATGGTGATGTTGATCCAGCCATCGGCGGTGGCGAACACGCCGGATGGCGGGGCAGGGGGGCGCAACCCGCCCTGTTCCAGATGCTGCTGCATCAGCCGCACCACCTGCAACCCGGCGGCGGCGGACATCAGGCTCGCCTCGATATGCCGCCCCAGGGCGGCCTCCCGCCGGGCGTACAGCGCCGGCGCCAGGGCGGCGAAGGCATAGAGCGCGGTGCTCATGTCGATGGCGATGATCGGGATGCGGTGTGGCGCGCCGTCCTCGCCGGCGTTCTCCGCGATCAGCCCGGTGAAGGCCTGCAAGACCGGGTCCATCGCCGGGCGCCCGGCCAGCGGCCCGCTGGCGCCGAAGCCGGAGACCGAAACAAACAGAATCCGCGGCTCCGCCTGCCGCACCGCCTCGTAGCCGAAGCCCAGCCGCTCGATCACCCCCGGCCGGTAGCCCTGCACCAGGATGTCGGCCCCGGCGATCAGCCGCCACAGCACCGCCCGCCCCGCCTCCGCCTTCAGATCGAGGGCGATCGAGCGCTTGCCGAGATTGGCCGGGATCGAATAGGCGGTCTGATCGCCATAGACGCGCCCGAGGCCGCGGCTCCAATCCCCGCCCTGCGGCGGCTCCACCTTGATGACATCGGCCCCGTGCTGGGCCAGCAGCATGGCGCAATACGGCCCCGCCACCCCCTGGCTGAGATCGATCACCTTCAGCCCCGCATAGGGACGATCGTAGCTCATGCGCCGTTTCCTCCCGCCCAGCCGGCGCGGAGCGCCCCGGCATGCGCCGCCAGCCGCCCGTCCGCGATGGCCCGGCGCAGACCCTGCATCAGCTGCTGGTAGAAGGCCAGATTGTGCCAGGTCAGCAGCATCGGCCCCAGCATCTCCCCGGCGCGGAACAGGTGATGCAGATAGGCCACCGGATGGCGCGCGCAGGCGGGGCAGGCACAGGCGGGATCGAGCGGGCCCGCATCGTCGGCGAAGCGGGCGTTGCGCAGGTTGAACACCCCGCGCGAGGTATAGGCGCGCGCGGTGCGCCCGGCCCTTGTGGGGATCACGCAGTCGAACATATCCACCCCGCGCGCCACCGCCCCCAGGATGTCATCGGGCGTGCCGACCCCCATCAGGTAGCGCGGCCGAT
>JAKBCO010000315.1 GCA_021807785.1 Pseudomonadota bacterium | reverse complement strand
CGTGGCGGCGGCCGGAGGATATGTTCCCCGCCTATACCGCCGATCCCGGCCTCGCCCATCTGCGCGCCCTGCCGCCCTCGGTCTTCGACGCCGCCTCCGGCCGGCTGGTCATCACCTATCAGACCTTTGTCATCCGCACGCCGAAACATACCATCCTGGTCGATACCTGCACCGGCGAGGACAAGGGCTACCCGGCGCCGATGGATTTCCCCAAGCAGCCATGGCTCGACGGGTTCGCCGCGCTGGGGCTGCGGTTTTCCGACATCGATTATGTCTTCTGTACCCATCTGCATATCGACCATTGCGGCTGGAACACGCGGCTGATCAACGGACGCTGGGTGCCCACCTTCCCGAACGCGAAATACGTCTTCCACCAGCGCGAATATGCCGCCTGGGAGGAAGCGACCGCCAAGGGCGCCAACCCGCCCGGCAATGTCTGGACCTACAACTGCCGGCCCATCGTGGAGGCCGGCCAGGCGCTGCTGGTCGGTGACGATTTCACGCTGGACGATACCGTCTGGCTCACCCCCACGCCGGGCCATTCGCCCTGCCATTGCTGCGTCAATATCCGCGCCGGCGGGCGGCGCGCGGTGGTGACGGGGGATATGATGCACCACGCCCTGCAATGCCGCGAACCCGACTGGTCCACGGTGTTCGACTGGGACGCGGCGCAGGCCGCCGCCTCCCGCCGAAGCTTCCTGTCATCGGTCGCCGAGACCGACACGCTGGTCCTGCCGATCCATTTCCCAGCCCCGACCGCGGGGCGGATCGGCGCCGACGGCGACCGGTTCCACTACCGGTTCGGCGCCGGCTGATCTATCCGCCGAGCAACTGCCCGCCATCGACCACGATGGTCTGGCCGGTCACCCAGGCGGCGAGCGGGGAGGCGAGGAACAGCGCCACGTTCGCCACCTCCTCCGGCCGTCCCATGCGGCCGAACGGGATCGAGCGCAGGGTGCGCTGGTAGAGCTCGGGGGCCTCGGAGCGCCGGCGCTCCCACAGCCCGCCCGGGAACTCGATCGAGCCGGGGGCGATCGCGTTCACCCGGACATGGTCGCGCGCATAAAGCGCGGCCTGGGTGCCGGTGTAGTGGATCACCGCCGCCTTGATCGCCCCGTAGGGCGGCTGCCGTCCGGCCGGGCGCAGGGCGGAGATGGAGCTGGTGGAAATGATGCAGCCCCGACTTTGTTTCAGCTGCGGCAGGGCGGCGTGGCTGGCATGGACCACCGCCATCATGTCGATGGCAAGACTCGCGGCCCAGCTCTCGGCGGTATCGGCGTTGCCGAAGGCGGAGGCGTTGTTGACCAGCACGTCGATTCCGCCCAGCGCCGCGGCGGCTTGCTGGATATAGGCGGCGATCGCGGCGGCATCGGCCAGATCGCAGGGCGCGCCATGGACCAGCCCGCCATGGGCGGCGAGGCCCGCGCGCGCCGCCTCGATCCCCGCCGCCCCGCGCGCGCAGATGGAGACCGCCCCGCCGGCGGCGGCGAAGCCCTCGGCGATGGCAAGCCCGATCCCGCGCGAACCGCCGCAGACGATCATGCGCTTGCCGGTGAAATCGAATCCCATCCTGCGTCTCCCTGGTGATGCCGGGCGAAGCGTGCCGGGGCGGGGGGCGCGCGGCAAGCCCCGGCTTGACGGCCCCTCCGCGCCGGCGCGAGGCTCCCGGAGCTGCCGGAGGAAACATCATGCTCGCCCTGCGTCCGCTGCACCCGCTATTCGTCGCCGAGGCCACCGGCGTCTCGCTCGCCGAACCGCTCACCGCGGCGGGGCTGGCCGAGATCGTCGCCGCGCTCGATCGCTTCGCGGTGCTGGTGTTTCCGGACCAGGACCTCACCGATGCGCAGCAGATCGCCTTCAGCGAGCGGCTCGGTCCGCTCGAGACCACGGTGAAGGCGTTCCGGCCGGATCATCGCGCCCGGCTCGATCTGCATCTGTCGGATGTCTCCAACCTCGACGAGAACAACGCGGTGCTGGCGGCCGACGACCGGCGGCGGATGAACGGGCTCGGCAACCGGCTGTGGCACACCGACAGCTCGTTCAAGGCGATCCCGGCGCGCTATTCGCTGCTGTCGGCGCGCACCATCCCCGATGCCGGCGGGGAGACCGAGTTCGCCGATCTGCGGGCGGCGTGGGACGCGCTGGATCCCGCGACCCAGGCGCGCATCGCGCCGCTGGTGGCCGAACATTCGCTGCTGACCTCGCGCGCGACCATCGGCTTCACCGATTTCTCGCCCGAGGAGGTGGCGCGGCTGCAACCGGTGCCGCAACGTCTGGTGCGGACCCATCCCGGGTCTGGGCGGCGGAGTTTGTATCTCGCCTCCCATGCCGGTTCGATCCGCGGGATGCCGCTGCCGGAGGCGCGGATGCTGCTGCTGGAGCTGATGGAGCACGCGACGCAGCGGCAGTTCGTCTATACCCATCGCTGGCGGCGGCACGATCTGGTGATCTGGGACGATCGCTGCACGCTTCACCGGGCGCGGCCCTACGATATGCGCCAGCCCAGGGATATGCGCCGGACTACGGTCTCCGACCAGGTTTCCAGCCTGGAGCAGGCGGCGTAGCGCGGTCCAGCGCCAGGGCGTCGAAGCCGCGCCCCGCGAGGTGCCCCACCGGGCGCCAGCGCGGGGGGGCGTAGGCGGCGCGCAGCCGGGGCAGCAGGGCGCGGCTGGCGCGGTCGGCGCCGATCAGCGCCAGCACCAGCCGCCGGGCGCGGAGCGCCCTGGGCGGCGCGGCGACCACCCGCACGCGCAGCCAGGGCGGAGCTTCCAGCAGGAACGGACCGACCACCCCCACCCCGTCATTGCCGCGCGGGATCAGCACCTCCCCGCGGCGCCCGGCGAGGCGGGCGGCGGCGGCGGCGGCGGCGCGGGCCGGTTGCATGGTGCGCGGCTGGGTGAGCAGCCCGGCCAGCGCGAGCGCCTGCACCAGCGCCACCGCGGCGCCCACCGTTACCCCCGCCCGGGGCCGCAGCGAGGCCAGCGCGCCGGCCAGCAGCAGCGCCA
>JAKBCO010000081.1 GCA_021807785.1 Pseudomonadota bacterium | reverse complement strand
CCGGCGGCGGCCTCACCGCCGGTCGTCGCGTGGTCAACCCTCTGGGTGGCTCAGGACTTCGCGGCGTGCAACCCTTTCGCCAGTGCCGCCTTCTCGCACACATACGATCCATGCTTGGTCTTGCCGAAATATTTCGACGTCGCGGCATGGAACGCCTTGCTGCCCCGGGCGCGCCAGACCACCGTGTCGGCGCCGCACCCGGCCTTGGCCGCGGCCTCGGTCTTGTAGCCGTGCAGGACGGTGCCGGTGGCGTGATGCACCGGCGCCTTGGGCTTATGCGCGGCGTGGGCACCCGCCAGCGGCATCAGCGCGAGGCCGAGGCCGAACGCACCCACGCGCAACCCGTTGCGCAGCGCCTGGGGAAAACCGGACAGGATCATTGATGGTCACTCCATGGTGAGTTGCGGGGTTCCAGACCCCGCGGCACCGGTAGAGCGCCCGTCAACGGCAAAATCAGGGCCGAACCGGGGCGAAGCTGCGATTTCCCCGCTGCAAGGCGCCCCACCCGGTGCTAGCCTGCCCGCGTTAACCCAAACCGAGGGAGGGTTCCAGGATGGCTCGCATCGCATTGGTCACCGGCGGTTCGCGCGGCATCGGTGCCGAGATCAGCCGCGCGCTCGCCGCGCAAGGTCGCAGCGTGATCGCCAACTATGCCGGCAACGAGGCCGCCGCCGAGGCATTCCACGCCGAAACCGGCATCCCGGTGGTCCGCTTCGACGTCTCGGATTTCGAGGCCTGCAAGGCCGCCGTGGCCGGGATCGCGGAGCGCCACGGCCCGATCGAGATTTTGGTCAACAATGCCGGCATCACCCGCGACGGCACGCTGGCGCGCATGTCGCGCGAGATGTGGGATGCGGTGATCGATACCAATCTCGGGTCCTGCTACAACCTGTGCAAGCTCACCTTCGACGGCATGCGCGAGCGCAAGTTCGGCCGCATCGTCAATGTCGGCAGCATCAACGGCCAGGCCGGCCAGTATGGCCAGGTGAACTACGCCGCCGCCAAGTCCGGTATCCACGGCTTCACCAAGGCGCTGGCGCAGGAAGGCGCGCGCTACGGCATCACCGTGAATGCGATCGCCCCCGGCTATGTCGATACCGAGATGGTTCGCGCGGTGCCGGCCGACGTGCTGGCCAAGATCGTAGCCCGTATTCCCGTGGGCCGGCTCGGCCACGCCGACGACATCGCCCGCGGCGTGGCGTTCCTGACCGCCGACGATGCGAGCTTCATCACCGGCAGCACGCTGTCGATCAACGGCGGCCAGCACATGTACTGATACGGTCGGCCCCGTCGGCCGACCGTATCGCGCGCGGGGTTGGCGCGGCGGGTTACGCCCGCCGCGCCTGGGCCGTACCGCGGCTCAGCGGCACCGGCAGATGCTTGATGAAATCCTTCGGTACCACCTGCCAGGTCTGCGCGACCGTACGGTCCCACTCGTGCAGCAGCCGGGTCGCGTAGCGCGAGCTCGTCTCGGCCACGTGACGGGCGACCAGATCGCGCAGCACCTGGTTCCAGTGCGGGTGCGCGATCCGCTGCCAGAGCAGCGTGTCGGGATTGACCCGCTTCTCGAACAATTCCTCCGGGTCATAGACGAAGGCCATGCCGCCGGTGAACCCGGCACCGAAATTATCGCCCACCGGCCCCAGGATCACCGCGGTGCCGCCGGTCATGTATTCGCAGCCGTTCGACCCGCAGCCTTCCACCACCGTCTCGGCCCCGGAGTTGCGCACCGCGAAGCGTTCGCCGGCCTGTCCGGCGGCGAACAGCGCCCCCGCGGTGGCCCCATAAAGCACCGTATTGCCGATGATGGTGTTGTGCTGGCTCAGCAGCGTCGAAGACGGCGCCGGACGCACGACGATGGTTGCCCCCGAGAGCCCCTTGCCGACGTAATCATTGGCGTCCCCGAACACCTCCAGCTTCAGCCCCTGCACCGCGAAGGCCCCCAGCGACTGCCCGGCCGAACCGCGCAGCCGCACCGTCAGATGCCCCGGCTGCAAGCCGAACATTCCGAACCGGCGGGTGATGCGAGACGAAATCTTGGTCCCGATCGCCCGATGCGTGTTACGGATCGTGTATTGCAACTGCATCTTCTCGCCATGCTCGAACAGGGCGGGCGCATCGGCGATCATCTGCGCGTCCAGGGTCTCGGGCACTTCGTTCCGCCCCTCCAGCGTGCAGTAGCGCGCATAGGGTCCCGGGTCGGCCTGGGCCAGCAGCGGGTTGAGGTCGAGATCGTCGAGGATGTCGGCGCCGCGACTGACCTGATGCAGCAGGTCGGTCCGTCCGATCACTTCGGCCAGGGTGCGGAACCCGAGCTCGGCCAGGATGTGGCGCACGTCGTCGGCGATGAAGGAGAACAGGTTGATCACCTTCTCCGGCGTACCCTCGAACTTGGCCCGCAGCGCCTCGTCCTGCGTGCAGACGCCCACCGGGCAGGTGTTGGAATGGCACTGGCGCACCATGATGCAGCCCATCGCCACCAGCGAGGCGGTGCCGACGCCGAATTCCTCGGCGCCCAGCATGGCGGCGATCACCACGTCGCGCCCGGTCTTGATGCCGCCATCGGTGCGCAGCTTCACCCGGTGGCGCAGCCGGTTGAGCATCAGCACCTGATGCGTCTCCGACAACCCCATCTCCCACGGCAGCCCGGCATATTTGATGGAGCTCTGGGGCGAGGCGCCGGTGCCGCCCGAATGGCCCGAGATCAGGATCGCATCCGCCTTCGCCTTCGCCACGCCGGCGGCGATGGTGCCGATCCCCGAGCGCGAGACCAGCTTCACGCAGACCGTCGCATCCGGATTGATCTGCTTGAGGTCATAGATCAGCTGCGCCAGATCCTCGATCGAGTAGATATCGTGATGCGGCGGCGGGGAGATCAGCATCACCCCCGGCGTCGAATGGCGCAGCCGGCCGATCAGCGCCGAGACCTTGATGCCGGGCAGCTGCCCGCCCTCGCCCGGCTTGGCGCCCTGCGCGACCTTGATCTCGATCTCGCGGCAGTTGTTGAGATACTCCGCCGTCACGCCGAACCGCCCGGAGGCGATCTGCTTGATCGCCGAGGACGCATTGTCCCCGTTCGGGCGCGGCTTGTAGCGGGCCGAATCCTCCCCGCCCTCGCCGGAATCGGACTTGGCGCCGATCCGGTTCATGGCGATCGAAAGCGTCTCGTGGGCTTCCGGCGACAGCGCGCCCAGGCTGATCCCGGGGGCGACCAGGCGCTTGCGGATCTCGGTGATGCTTTCCACCTCATCGACCGGGATCGGCGTGCGCCCCTCGCTGCGGAAATCCAGCAGGTCGCGCGGCGCGATCGGCGGCAGCTTGCGCACCGCGTCGGCGTAGCGCCGATACAATGCGAAACTGTCGGAGGCGACCGCCGATTGCAGCAGATGGATCAGCGCCGGGTCGAAGCCATGCGTCTCCCCGCCGTGCCGGCGCAGCTTGTAGACACCGCCCACCGGCAGCGCCACCGCGTCCTCGTTCCACGCGAGCGCGTGCTGGTCCAGTACCTTGCGCGCGATGCCCGGCAGGCCGATGCCGGAGATGCGCGAGGTCATGCCCGGGAAGAACTCCGCGACCAGCGAGCGCGACAGCCCGACCGCCTCGAAATTATACCCGCCGCGGTAGGAGGAGATCACCGAGATGCCCATCTTGGACATCACCTTGAGCAGCCCCTTATCGACCGCCTTCTTGTAGCGCGTCACCGCCTGCTTGAGCGTGATGTCGCCGAACAATCCGCGGCGATGCCGATCGGCGATGGATTCCTGCGCCAGATAGGCGTTCACCGTGGTCGCACCGACCCCGATCAGCACCGCGAAGTAGTGGACATCCATGCACTCGGCGCTGCGCACGTTGAGGCTGGTAAAGGTCCGCAACGACTGCCGCACCAGATGGGTATGCACCGCGCCGGTGGCCAGGATCATCGGGATCGCGGCCCGCTCGGCATCCGCCGCCTCGTCGGTCAGGATGACATGGGTGCAGCCGGCGCGCACGCCTTCCTCGGAGTCGCGGCGGATGCGCTCGAGGGCCGCGCGCAGCCCCGCCTCGCCATCGGCCACCGGGAAGGTGGCATCCACCACCGCCACCGACCGGCCCATGAAGGCGCGCATGGCCTGGAACTCGGCGGTGGACAGCACCGGGGATTCCAGCTGCAACAAGTCGCACTGGCTGGCGTCCTCGTCGAGCACGTTGCCCAGGTTCCCGAGCCGGGTCTTGAGCGTCATCACCCGCGTCTCGCGCAGGCTGTCGATCGGCGGGTTGGTGACCTGGCTGAAGGTCTGGCGGAAGAAATGGTGCAACCCGCGATAGCGGTCCGAGAGCACCGCGATCGGCGTGTCATCGCCCATCGAGCCCACCGGCTCCTGCGCGTCCTCCACCATCGGGTGCAGGATCAGCTCCTGCTCCTCGAGCGTGAAGCCGACCGCGACCTGGCGGCGGCGCAGCGCCTCGCCCTCGTGCAGCACCGGTTCGGCGGCGTCGGTCTTGACGATGCGGTCGATCTCGGTGATCCGCCGGGTCCAGGCGCCGAAATCCTGCCGCGCGGCCAGCATGTCGCGGATCTCCTCGTCGCGGTAGAAGCGGGCGGCGGCGAAATCCACCGCGATGGTCTGACCCGGCCCGACCCGGCCCTTCTCGGCGATCCGCTCCTGGTCGAGCTTCACCATCCCGGTTTCCGAACCGACGATCAGCAGGCGGTCGGTGGTGATGGTGTAGCGCAGCGGGCGCAGCCCGTTGCGGTCGAGCCCCGCGATCGCCCAGCGCCCGTCGGTGGCGGCGATCGCCGCCGGTCCGTCCCAGGGTTCCATCACCGCGTTGCAGTAAAGGAACATGTCGCGGTGCGCCGGCTTCATGGTCGCATCCTGGCCGATCGAGGCCGGGATCATCAGTGCCTTGGCCATCGGCGCGTCGCGCCCGGCATGGCAGAGCAGCTCGAACACGTTATCCAGGGTGGCGGTGTCGGACCCGCCCGCCTGGACCACCGGCTTCACATCCTCCATCCAGGGGCCCAGCGCCTCGGCCGCCAGCCGCGTCTCGTGCGCCTTCATCCAGTTGATGTTGCCGGTGACGGTGTTGATCTCGCCGTTATGGGCCAGCATCCGGAACGGCTGCGCCAGCCGCCAGGTGGGGAAGGTGTTGGTCGAGTAGCGCTGGTGGTAGATGGCGAAGCGGGAGACGAAGCGCGGGTCGTTGAGGTCGGGGTAGAATTCGGTCAGGTGCTCGGCCAGGAACATTCCCTTGTAGATGATCGAACGGGAAGACAGCGAGCAGAAATAGAGTTCGGGGATCTGTGCGGCGATCGCCTGCTTCTCGATCCGCCGACGGATCACATAGAGGTCCCGCTCGAAACTGTCGGGATCCCCGCCCTTGGGGTTCCAGAGCATGATCTGTTCGATTTCGGGGCGGGTGGCGTTCGCCTTCTCGCCGATGCATTCGACGTTGATCGGCACCTGGCGCCAGCCGTAGATCAGGTAGCCGAAATTCAGGATTTCGGTCTCCACGATCTGCCGGCAGCGTTCCTGCGCGCCGAGGTCGGTCTTGGGCAGGAACACCTGGCCCACCGCGATCGGGCCCGGCATCAGCCGGGCGCCGCCGCGCTGCACCGCATCGGCGAAGAAATCCTGCGGGATCTCGATATGGATGCCGGCCCCGTCGCCGGTCTTGCCGTCGGCGTCCACCGCGCCGCGATGCCAGACCGCTTTCAGCGCGTCGATCCCGGCCTGCACCACGTCGCGGCGCGGTGTGCCGTCCAGGGCCGCGATCAGGCCGACGCCGCAGGCATCGTGCTCCTGCGCCGGATCGTAGGTATGGCGCAGCCGGGCGGCGTTCTTGCTCCATGCGGCGAGGAACTCGGGGGCGGATTCGATCCGGTCGGTCATGGTCCTGTCCTCCGTCATGTCATTCCGCCGCCACCGGCAGCGCCCGCTGCTGCGTCACGTATTCGTGGATCCGCCGCGCCGCGTCCCGCCCGTCGCGGATCGCCCACACCACCAGCGAGGCGCCGCGCACGATATCCCCGGCGGCGAAGACCCCGGGCAGGCTGGTCATGAAGCTGCGCGAATTGATACGCAGCGTCCCCCAGCGTGTGACCTCGAGCCCCGTCTCGCCGAACATCGCCGGCAGGTCCTCGGGGTCGAACCCCAGGGCCTTGATGACCAGATCGGCCTCCAGGGTGAAATGGCTGCCCGGGATCGGATCCACCGACTGCCGCCCGGAACTGTCGGGCAGCCCGAGATGCATCCGCACCGCGCGCACACCGCTGACCGACGCATCGCCCAGGAACGCTTCGGGCGCGGAGAGCCAGACGAACTCCACCCCCTCCTCCTCGGCGTTCTTCACCTCGCGCATCGAGCCCGGCATGTTCGCCCGGTCGCGCCGATAGAGGCAGCGCACCGAGACCGCGCCCTGACGCACCGCGGTGCGCACGCAATCCATCGCGGTATCGCCGCCGCCGATCACCACCACCCGCTTGCCGGCCGCGTTCAGCATCCCGGACGCGAATCCGGGCACGGTATCGCCCAGATTGTCGCGGTTGGAGGCGATCAGGTAGTCGAGCGCCGGCACGATCCCCGCCAGCCCCGACCCCGGCCCGCCGATCTCCCGCGGCTTATAGACGCCGGTCGCGATCAGCACCGCGTCGTGCCGCCGGCGCAGCTCGTCCAGGCCGACATCGTGGCCCACCGCGCAGTTCAGTTCGAAGCGGATGCCCGACGCCTCGGCCAGCGCGTGGCGGCGCAGCACCACCTGCTTCTCCAGCTTGAAATTGGGGATGCCGTAGATCAGCAGCCCGCCGGCGCGATCGTAGCGATCGTAGATCGTGACCCGGTAGCCGCGCCGGCGCAGCTCCTCCGCCGCCGCCATCCCGCCCGGCCCGGCGCCGATGATGCCGACCGAGGCCGTCAGTTCCTGCCGCGGCACGATCGGCTTCACCCAGCCGCGTTCGAGGGCGATATCGGTGATGTAGCGCTCCACCGCGCCGATGGTGACGCTCTCGAATCCCTTCTCGATGACGCAGTTGCCCTCGCAGAGCCGGTCCTGCGGGCAGATGCGCCCGCAGATCTCGGGGAAATTGTTGGTCGCCGCGGCGATCTCGTAGGCTTCCTCGATCCGCCCCTCGGCGGTCAACTTCAGCCAATCGGGGATGTTGTTGTGCAGCGGGCAATGCACCGAGCAGAACGGCACCCCGCATTGGCTGCACCGGCTGGCCTGGCGGGAAGCTTCCTGGTCGGCGAAAATGCGGTAGATCTCGCCGAAATCATGGGCGCGCTCGGCCACCGCGCGCTTTTCCGGCGTCTGTTGCGGCGTGCTGACGAACCGCAGCATGTGCTCCGGCATGGCGGGGTCCCCCTCTTGCTGCGGCGCGGCAAGCCTAGCCCATCGCGTCCGACAAGAGAAGAGGAAAAGGACCGATCAGGTCACTTTTTCTGCCCTATACCCCGAAGGTCGTCCGAACTTGACACCTTGTCGGCCGGATCAGGCTGCGAAAAGGTCCGGATCGGGTCTTTTATCGCTCTCCTCCGGCCAGACCACCCGCCCACCACCCGGGCGGAACCGCGCCAGATAGGCAGGGACCACCAGATCCATCGGCGTCGGCGCCACGCCGAGCGCGGCCAGATCAGGCTCCCCGGGGGCCACCACATTGTCCCGCCCCAACATCGCCAGCTGGTCGCGGGTGAAGGGCTTCCCGGGCAGCAACTCGCCCAGCCGCGCTTGCAACCGGGCGAGTCCCATCGGCACCGTGACCAGCGCCTTGTCCCGCCCGGTCCAACGCAGGATCGCTTCCAGCAGGGCGCGGAAATCGCGCACCTCCGGCCCGCCCAGCGCGAATGTCTTGCCCGCGGCATCCGCGCGCGTCAGGCCCGCCAGCACCGCATCGGCCACATCCCCGACATAGACCGGCTGGAACTTCGTCGCGCCCGCGATCACCGGCATCACCGGGGACAGCCGCGCCAGCCCGGCGAAGCGGTTGAAGAACCGATCCTCCGGCCCGAAGACGATCGACGGGCGCAGGATGGTGGCGGCGGGGAACGCGGCCCGCACCGCCGCCTCCCCGGCGGCCTTGCTGCGGCCATAGGCGCTGGGGCTCGCCGGATCGGCGCCGATCGCCGAGACATGCACCAGCCGCCTTGCCCCGGCGGCGGCGGCGAGTCGCGCGACCCGCCCCGCGCCCTCGGCATGGATCCGATCGAAATCGCCGGCGCGGCGTTCGGCCAGGATGCCGGCCAGGTTCACCACCCAGTCCGCGCCGGCCACCGCGCGGGCCACGTCGGCCTCCACCGTTACCGGGGCGAAGATCGGCACGATCTGCCCGACCGCGCCCATCGGCTTCAGCGCCGCCGCCGCCAGCGGGTCCCGCCCGGCCACCCGCACCGCGAGGCCGCGCCGCGCCAGCCGCTGCACCACGTAGCGGCCGATGAAGCCGGCGCCCCCGAACACGGTGGCGATCTGACGGTGGGACATGGGGGAGGCTCCCGCTGCTGCTCGTTCCGGGGCGGGTGATAGAAGCGGCGGGGCGGTGGCTCAAGGGCCGCTTTGACCTCGGCGCCCCGGGGACCTATCAGGCGGGACGATGGGGCGTCGCCAAGCGGTAAGGCAGCGGATTTTGATTCCGCCATGCGGAGGTTCGAATCCTCCCGCCCCAGCCAGCGCGCTCACGCCGCCGCCGGCCTCACCCCCAGGATATGCGCGATCGCATAGGTCAGGTCCGGGCGGTTCAGCGTGTAGAAATGGAACTCGTCCACTCCGTTGGCCTGCAGGAGCCGCACCTGCTCGGCCGCCACCACCGCCGCCACCATCCGCCGGATCTCGGGATCCTCCTCCGTGCCCTCGAACAGCCGCGCCAGCCACGACGGCACCGAGGTCCCGCAGGCGGCCGAGAACTTCGCCGCCTGGACGAAATTGGACACCGGCATGATCCCCGGCACGATCGGCGCGGTGATCCCGGCGGCATGGGCCCGGTCGAGAAACCGCAGATAGACCTCGGTATCGAAGAAATACTGCGTGATCGCCCGCGACGCCCCGGCATCCAGCTTGCGCTTGAGATTGTCCAGATCGGCGTCCGGGCTGGCGGCGGCCGGATGGGTTTCCGGATAGGCGGCCACCGAGATTTCGAACGGGGCGATGGCGCGCAGCCCGGCCACCAGGTCGGCCGCGAAGGCGTAGCCCTCCGGGTGCGGCGCATAGGCGGCACCTGGCGGCGCATCCCCACGCAGGGCAACGATGTGGCGGACGCCGGCGTCCCAGTAGCGGCGGGCCACCGCGTCCACCTCGGCCCGCGAGGCACCGACGCAGGTCAGATGCGCCGCCGGGGTCAGCGCGGTCTCGGCCAGGATGCGGGTCACCGTGTCATGGGTGCGCGCCTGGGTGGACCCGCTTGCGCCATAGGTTACGGAAACGAAGCGCGGGCGGAGCGGCGCCAGCCGGCGGATGCAGGCCCAGAGCTGCGTCTCCAGCGCCTCGGTACGAGGCGGGAAGAACTCGAACGACAGCGCCGGCGCAGCCCCGCCCAGCAGCGGGGCGGGCAGCCCGGCCACCTTAGGGCCGGCGAGCCAGCGGGTCAGCGCGGGTTGGTCGAAGGTCATGCGGGGCCTCGGAGCGGGGCGGCTCGGGTATCGCGGCGCGGCGCGCGGCGCAAGCGCGGAGGCTGAAACAACGCTGTAACCGCGCGAGTGGCATAGCATCTCCGGGCGCTGCCGCGCCGGATGGGATGATGCCGTGCTGAACAAGCCCCGCGCCTGGCTGCGCCGGTGGCGGGCTGCTCCCCGGCCCGCGGCGGAGCCGTCGCTGCCGCAGGATCGGATCGATCGCATGTATGTCTCGCTCAGACGCCGCTTGTCCGACCGGATCGAGGATGTGCTGGACGAGGCCTGCGGGATCGGCGACTTGCAGACCGCCGAGGAGCTGCTGTCGGTGCTGGAACTGATGGCCGGCCGCGCGCCGCGATTGCTGGGGCGCGAGCGGCGGGCGCGCACCGAACGCCTGGCGCTGCTGCGCCAGGAGGTGACCGAGCTGCGCGAGCGCAACACCCGTCGCCGCCGGCCGTCGGTGACGCAGGGGTCGAGCCTGGCCGGGGAGTAGGCGGAGGACGGAGAGCATCCATCCGCCGCAACCGGGCCGCGTGGCGTCGCAGTCGGCTCGGCGCGTCCCGCGGTGGTGTGACCACAACACAGCACCGCTCGGCCGCCCGGGGCTTCAATCGTCCCGGGCGCCGATGGTCCGAGCCTTGAACTCCTCCGGAACCGCGGCGCCGAAATCGGTGAACGCCCGCTTCACCGCCTCCACCGTGCCGCCGAAGACCTGCTTGCGGTTCTCCCGCGCCCAGACCGCCGAGCCGGCCACGCTGTCCAGCGCGCCCTGGAACTGCGGCATCACGTAGCGCGCGAACAACTCGTAGCTCCGCATCGTCTGCTCGCGATTGGCCCATTCATGGGCGCGGAACAGGATGCCGCCGAACCCGCCCTGGCTGTAGTCCAGCAGCCGGCGGATACCCTTGGCCACGGTATCGGGGGAGCCCACCAGGGTGGTGCCCATCGCCACCCCCTCGCGCAGCGGATCGTCGGACCGGCCCGGCGGGCGGCCCAGCGTGTCCTCGAAATAGGTGACCGTCTCCACCCGCTCCCCGGCCGAGACCTCGCGCAGCGCCTGCTCGTCATCCTCGGCGATATGCGCGTTCACCACCACCCGCCATTTCTTGCGGCTGACGGTCTTGCCGGCCTTGGCCGCCGCGTCCTCGGCGATCTTCCACTGGCTCGCCAGCGCCTCCGGCCCGCCCGGCAGGCCGGCGCCGATCGAGAGCACGCCGACCCCATGCGTGCCGGCGGCGATCATGCCGAAGGGCGTGATGGTGCTGGCCACCGCGATCTCGAAATGCGGGTCGGAATAGGGGGCGAGATGCAGCCGCGCCTCGCGCAGCTCGAACCAGTCGGTCTTCATGGTGACCGGTTCGCGCCCGTCCAGCAGGCGCATGATCGCTTCCATCGCCTGCAACATCCGCGGGCGCTGGGTGGGCGGCTCGATCCCCAGCATGTAGGCGTCCGAGGTGAGCGCCCCCGGCCCGCAGCCCAGCATCGCCCGCCCACGTGTCATGTGGTCGAGCTGGACGAAGCGCTGTGCCACCAGGAACGGGTGGTGATAGGGCAGGCTGGTTACGCCCGACCCCAGCTTGATATGCCGGGTCCGTTCGGCGGCGGCGGCGATGACGAGCTCGGGCGAGGCGATCAGCTCCCAGCCGGCGGAATGATGCTCGCCGATCCAGGCCTCGTCGTAGCCCAGCTGGTCCAGCCATTCGATCAGCTCGACATCGCGCCCGATCGCCAGCGTGGGATTCTCGCCCAGCCGGTGGAACGGGGCGAGGAAGATGCCGAAGGTCAAACCGCGATGCGCCATGCGCCGGAACTCCTGGGGGTGGCGCCATCTAGCCCCGTACTCGCCGGTAGCCAAGCGCACTGCGGCATGGCAGGGTGAAGCGGGTTGCAGAGAAGGGGAAACGCCATGCGGCTCGCGGGCAAGGTGGCGATCATCAGTGGCGCGGCGTCCGGCATGGGGGCGGCCACGGCGCGGCGCTTCGCCGCCGAGGGCGCGAAGGTGGTGGTGGCGGACGTGCTGGACGCCGAGGGCGAGGCGGTGGTGACCGCGATCCGCGCCACGGGCGGCGAGGCGCGCTTCGTCCATCTCGACGTGACCGAGGAGGCGAGTTGGCGCGCCGCGGTGGCGGCAACGGTGGCCGCCTATGGGCGGCTCGATATCGGGGTGAACAATGCCGGCATCAGCGGCAGCAAGGTCACCGACACGATGGAGACCGAGGCCTGGAACCGGCTGATGGGGGTGAACGCCACCGGCGTCTTCCTGGGCATGAAGTTCGAAATTCCCGAGCTGCGGAAATCGGGTGGTGGGGCGATCATCAACCTGTCCTCGATCTCGGGCAATACCGGACAGAACCAGATCCATCTCGGCTACAATGCCTCCAAGGGTGCGGTGCGGATCATGAGCAAATCCGCCGCGGTGCAGTTCGGCAAGGACGGGATCAGGGTCAATTCGGTGCATCCGGGGCTGATGCCGCCGATGCGCACCTCCGGGGCGACCGCCGATCCGGTGGTGCGGGCGAAGATGCTGAAGCGCGTGCCGCTGGGCCGCACCGGGGAGGTGGACGAGGTCGCGAACGCGATCCTGTTCCTGGCCTCCGACGAGGCGAGCTACGTGACCGGGGCAGAGCTTTACGTCGATGGCGGGTATCTGGCGGGATGAGCCTCGGCGCCTGGATCGCCTTCGCGCTGGCCTATACCGCGGTTGCCGCCGCGCCCGGGCCGGTGGTGCTGCTGGTGATGTCCTATGCCCTGGGCTTCGGCCGGCGCGATGCGGCCGCGGTGGTGCTGGGCGGCAGCCTGGGGGACGCGACTTGCCTCGCGCTCGCCACCGCCGGGCTGGGGGCGCTGCTCGCCGCCTCGGCCGAGGCCTATACGGCGCTGCGGATCGCCGGGGCGGCCTATCTGGTAGTCCTGGGCTGGCGGGTCTGGCGCGCGCCGCCGGCGGATGCGGTGGCGCCCCCGCGCGGTTCGGCCGGGCGCGTCTTCGCCCATGTCTGGTTGACCGCGACGTTCAATCCGAAGGCGATCCTGTTCTTCGTGGTGTTCGTGCCGCAATTCATCAACCCGGCCGCACCGCTGGCGCCGCAGCTGGCGGCGATGGTCGCCACCATCCTGGTCTGCGGCACCGCGGTCGATTCGTGCTATGCGCTGTGCGCCGCCCGGGTGCGGCGCCATCTGCGCTCCGGGCGGCGCCAGGTGCTGGCCAATCGGCTGGCCGGCGGCGTGCTGATGGGCGAAGGCGTGCTGGCCGCGCTCGGCCGCGCGCTCGCCTGGTGATAACGATCAGGGAGGAAACCCATGCGCCTGACCCCGCGACAGATCGATCAGTTCCACACCGAAGGTTGGCTGTTCCTGCCGGAACTGTTCACCTCGGCGGAGACCGCCCTGCTGGCCAGGGAGGCGGTGGCGATCTTCGACACCTCGCGCGAGCAGATCTGGCGCGAAAAATCCGGCGCCCCGCGCACCGCCTTCGCCGCCCACACCTATAACGAGGCGTTCCGCCTGCTGGGCGCCCATCCGCGCCTGATCGAACCGATCGAGCAGGTGTTCGGCGA
>JAKBCO010000314.1 GCA_021807785.1 Pseudomonadota bacterium | reverse complement strand
AAGTCCGGATTCTCCCACCCCGGCTTGCCATAGCCCAGCACCGCGCCGTCCAGGGTGCGGATCGACCCGCCGGCGGCTTCCAGGATCGCCTGCGGGGCGGCGGTATCCCATTCCATGGTGCGCCCGAAGCGCGGATAGAGATCGGCCGCGCCCTCGGCGAGGCGGCAGATTTTCAGCGCCGAGCCGTATTTCTCCACCCGCACCACCGGACGCCCGGCCAGGAACGCCTCGAGCCGGGGGGTATCGCCGTGCGAGCGGCTGGCGAGCACCGTGAGCCCCTCGGCCGGCGGGGGGCGCGCGGCGATGGGGTGGCGCCCGGTCGCATCCTGCCGCCACGCCCCGCGCCCGGCGATGGCGCCGTAGAGGGTGCCGGTGCTGGGCACGCCGACCACGCCCAGCGCCGGGCGGCCGTCGCGCACCAGGCCGATATTGACCACGAACCCCTCCCGCCCGGCGGCGAATTCGCGGGTGCCGTCCAGCGGATCGACCAGCCAGAAGCAGGGGCCTTGGGTGGCGACATGGCCGGCCGACATCTCCTCCTCGGCGATCACCGGGATTTCGGGCACGGCGGCGCGCAGCCCGGCGACGATGATCGCCTCGGCGGCGCGGTCGGCCTCGGTCACCGGGGAGCGATCCTCCTTGCGCTCGACCGCGAAGCCGCGGGCGCGCACCGCCAGGATCGCCGTGCCGGCGCGGGCGGCGAGGCTGGCGGCGAGTTCCAGCAGGGCGTCATCGGTCATGCCGCGGGCTTAGCCCGAAGCGGCCGAAGCGGCCAGCGGTTCCAGCCCGGAGGCGGCGAAGGCCGCGGCCATCGCCGGCCCCGCGAGCAGGCCGAGCAGCCGCGTCGCGTCCGCGCCCGCCCCGGCCCCCCCCGCGTTGGCCATCGCGGCGGCGGAGAACACCGCCGGGGTCTGCACCGCCGCCGGCAACGGGCCGATGATGTCGATGCCCGGCACCAGCCGCAGCTCGCTGATCTGCTGCACCGCGTATTGCACCCGCCCGTCGGCCACCAGCGCCCCGGTCAGGCCGGAGGGGATCACCGTCGCCCTGGCGTTGATCTCGGCGGCGATGCCGAGCCGTTCCAGCAGGCCCGCGAAGAACAGCCCGCTGGCACCGGCGCCCGAATAGGCGATGGAGCGGGCGGCGCGCAGGGTGGCCACCAGCGCGTCGGGGGTGGCGATGTCCGGGTGCGGCAGCCCGGGCGCCTGAGCGAGCCCGACGCGCGAGGCGGCGAGCGCCACCGCGCCCGGGGCGAGGCGGCCGGCTTCGCCGAGGGCGGCCACCGCCTCGGCGGTCAGAATGACGACATCGGCGCTCTCCCCGCCGGCGAGGCGATCGACCAGCACCTTGGTGGGGGCGAACTCGGCGGCGATGGGGGTGTCGAGCGCGGCGGCCAAACTCCGCGCGGCGGCCTCGAGCGCGCCTTGCAGCGCCAGGGTGGAGAGCAGGCGCAGCGTCTGGGGCATGGCGATCGGGGCCTCGGGTTCCGGAGGTGGCGAGGTGATGACATCGAAATCGAAGGCGGAGAAACGCATCGGGAGGGCTCCTTGGGGTGGGAGCCGTTCCGCCTGGGCGAGCCGTCGTGGCCATGGGGCCGGAAACACGAAAGCCGCCTGGGCGGGGCGGCTTTCGAGGGGGGTGCGTGATCCTCAGGCCGCCGGGGGATACCAGCGGCGGTAAAATCGGCGGATGGGGTGAGGGGCACGCATGACGTCCTGTGTAGCGTGCGGGCCCCGGCCGCGCAAGCGCGAGCCGGCGCCTTGCCTCGGGGGGCAACCTCCCGCATACACCGCCGCAACCGTTGCGAAGGGCGCGCTGGAATGCGGTTAGCCATCCTCAAGGAACGTCACGCGGACGAAACCCGCGTCGCTGCCACGCCGGACACGGTCAAGCGGCTGGCCGGGCTGGGACTGGACGTGGCGGTGGAATCCGGCGCCGGCGCCGGCGCCGCCGTGCCGGACGCCGAGTTCGCCGCCGCCGGGGCCTCCATCGCCCCCGACGCCGCGGCGGCGCTGGCCGATGCCGCCATCCTGTTCGCCGTCCGCCCGCCGGAGCCGCCGACCCGCGCCCTGATCGCGCGCGGGACCCTGCTGGTCTGCACCGCCGGCGCGGTGAACGACCCGGCCCTGGTCCCCGCCCTGGCCGAGGCCGGCATCGATGCCTGCGCGATGGAGCTGCTGCCGCGCATCACCCGCGCGCAGTCGATGGACGTGCTGTCGAGCCAGGCCAACCTGGCCGGCTACCGCGCGGTGATCGAGGCCGCCGGCGCGTTCCAGCGCGGGTTCCCGATGATGATGACGGCGGCCGGCACGGTGCCGCCGGCGCGGGTGTTCGTGATCGGCGCCGGCGTCGCCGGGTTGCAGGCGATCGCCACCGCGCGCCGGCTGGGCGCCATCGTCTCCGCCACCGATGTCCGCCCGGCCGCCAAGGAGGAGATCAAGTCCCTTGGCGCCAGCTTCATCGGCGTCGAGGACGAGGAGACCGCGAAGCAGACCGGCCCCTATGCCGGGGAGCTGTCGGCCGCGTTCCGCGCCAAGCAGGCCGAGCTCATGGCCGCCACGGTGGCGAAGAACGACATCGTCATCTGCACCGCCCTGGTGATGGGCGGCCGGGCGCCGGTGATCGTCACCGAGGCGATGGTGGCGGCGATGCGGCCGGGCAGCGTGATCGTGGATCTCGCCGCCGACGGCGGCGGCAACTGCGCGGCCACCCGCCCCGGCACGCGCGTGGAGACCGACAACGGCGTGGCGATCCTGGGCTGGCACAACTGGCCCGGGCGCATCCCGGTGGCGGCGAGCGCGCTCTATGCCCGCAACCTGTTCACCTTCCTCAGCACGTTCTGGGACAAGGAGGCCGGCGCGCCGCGCCTGCCGGCGGAGGATGAGATCGTCAAGGGCGTGCTGCTGACGCGCGGCGGGGCGGTGGTGCATCCGCGCTTCCAGCCCGCCGCCCCTGAAGCCGCCTGAGCCACGGGAGAGAGTGATGACCCAAGCGCAACTCGCGGCCGAGGCGGCGAAACTCGCCGCGCAGGC
>JAKBCO010000313.1 GCA_021807785.1 Pseudomonadota bacterium | reverse complement strand
CCTGGTACCCCAGCCTGCGCCAGTTCCGCCAACCCGCGCCGGGGGACTGGCGGGCGGTGGTGGCGGCGGTGGTGGAGGAAGGAAGGCAAGGAGGACGCTGTCCCCCTTGACCCCCTGCCAGGGGACCTGTCCCCTGGCAGGGGGTCAAGGGGGGCAGCGCCCCCCTGGCCTTCTTCACTCCACCCGTCCCGCCCCCCGCACCGCCGTCACCGCGGCTGGGTCCTCGGCCCAGGTCAGCCGTTGCGCGGCCAGGCGCGCGAACAGCCGGGTCAGGGCGGCGCGGCGGGCGGGGGCCAGGCGGTGGGTGGGGGGGGGGCGGATCAGTTCGGCTTCGGTGCCGGCGGTGACGATCAGTCCGATATCGGGCGGCAGCAGGGATTGTGGGAAGTCATCCGCCACCGCGAAGCACAGCGCGTCCGCGAACTCCCGGTATTCGGGCCATTTCTCGTCGGTCTGGAAGTCGCGCGGGCCGGACTTGATTTCGATGCAGGTGAAGGTGCCGTCGCCGGCCAGCGCCAGGATGTCGGCGCGCCGGCCGTTCGGCAGCGGAACCTCATGCAGCGGCGCCCAGTCGAGGTGCAGGCAGAGCCGCGTGGCGGCGCGGCGGATCGACAGCGCCGGCTCGTGCGGAGGGATCCGGTCGGGCACCGGGGGGCCGGTGCTAGAGCCCCTCGAACAGCGCGGTGGTGATGTAGCGTTCCGCGAAGGACGGAATGATGGTCACGATCCGCTTGCCGGCGAATTCCGGCCGCTTCGCCACTTTCAGCGTCGCCGCCAGCGCGGTCCCGGAGGAGATACCGCCCGGAATGCCCTCGGTGCGCGCAAGCCGGCGGGAGGCGGCGAAGCTCTCGTCGTTGCCCACCGTGATGACCTCGTCGATCAGTCCGGTTTCCAGCACCACCGGCACGAAGCCGGCGCCGAGGCCTTGCAGCGGGTGCGGCCCCGGCTTGCCGCCGGACAGCACCGGGGAGGCTTCGGGTTCCACCGCGAACACCTTCAATCCCGGCCGGCGCGGCTTCAGCGCCTGCGCGCAGCCGGTCAGGGTGCCGCCGGTGCCGACGCCGGAGACGATGGCGTCCACCTCGCCGGCGGTATCGTACCAGATTTCCTCGGCGGTGGTGCGGCGGTGGATCGCCGGGTTGGCGAGGTTGGCGAACTGGTTCGGCATGACCGCGCCCGGGGTGGCGGCCAGCAGCTCCTCGGCGCGCGCGATCGCCCCGTTCATGCCCTTCTCGCGCGGCGTCAGATCCACCTCGGCGCCCAGGTAACGCAGCATCTTGCGCCGCTCGACCGAGACCGATTCCGGCATGGTCAGGATCAGCCGGTAGCCGCGCGCGGCGGCGACGAAGGCAAGGCCGATGCCGGTGTTGCCGGAGGTGGGCTCGATGATGATCCCGCCCGGTTGCAACCGCCCGTCCGCCTCCATCGCCAGGATCATGTTGACCCCGATCCGGTCCTTGACCGAGGCGATCGGGTTGAAGAACTCGAGCTTGAGGCAGATATCGGCGGTGATGCCTTCCTCGGCGGCGATGCGCGGGATGCGAACCAGCGGGGTGTTGCCGATGGTCTCGGCGATGCTGTCATAGATGCGCCCGCGATGGGGACGGTCGAACACCAGGGGTTTGGTCGCGGTCATGCCATTTCCTCCATACCGGCCGGGGTTCGTCGCGCGAGCCGGATCGCGCGCCGGAAGGTCACATGCAACAGGCTGTAGATCGCCGCAAGTCCGACGCTCATGGGATGCGCTCCTGGGTCACGCGGCGAGTTCCGCCGGCAGGTCCTCGTGGAACCGGTTGCCTTCGGTGGTGGCGGCGATGACACCGCTACGGATCACGAAATCGGAGAAATGCTCGCCGGCGGCGCGGTTGGCCGCATAGGCGGCGAACAGCGGGCGCAGCGCGGCGCGGGTGGCTTCGAGCCCGATCTCGCGCCGCCAGAGCTTCGACAGGCGGGTGCCGTCGAACGCACCGCCGAGGTAGAGGTTGTAGATGCCGGGCCGCACGCCGACCAACCCGATCTCGGCGAGGTAGGGCCGCGCGCAGCCGTTCGGGCAACCGGTCATGCGGATGGTGATTTCATCCGCACCAAGGCCGGTGGCGGCGAGGTCGGCGTCCAGGGCGTCGATCAGCCCGGGCAGCGCGCGCTCGCTTTCCGCCAGCGCCAGCCCGCAGGTGGGCAGGGCGACGCAGGCCATGGCGTTGCGGCGCAGGGCCGAGGGCGCGGGGTCGGCGAGCAACGCGGCGATCGCCGGGCGCCGCTCGGCGGATATGTCGGCGATCAGCAGGTTCTGGTTGGGGGTCAGGATGAGGCGGCCGTCATGGGCTTCCGCGACCTGCCGCAAGGTGGCGAGCAGCGATCCGCCGATCCGGCCGTTCTCCACGAACAGCAGGTAATTCCAGCGCCCATCCGCGCCCTGGAACCAGCCGTCGGGATCGCCCGAGCGGGTGAAGGCGAAGGTCCGCGCTGGCGCCAGGGTGAACCCGAGACGGCGCTCCAGCTCGGCGCGGAAGGCGGCCAGGCCGTGGCGTTCGATGGTGTATTTCAATCTTGCGTGCTTGCGGTCGGCGCGGTCGCCCCAGTCGCGCTGCACCGTCACCACCTGTTCGGCAACCGCGATCGCCTGGTCCGGCGTGCAGAAGCCCAGCAGATCTCCGGTGCGCGGGAAGGTGTCCGGCTCGCCATGGGTCATGCCCATGCCGCCGCCCACCACCACGTTGAACCCGGCCAGCCGGTCGTCCTCGGTCACCGCGATCAGGCCGAGCTCGTGGGCGAACACATCGACATCGTTGTACGGCGGGATCGCCAGCGCGATCTTGAACTTGCGCGGCAGATAGGTGGCGCCGAGGATCGGCTCGGCCTCCGCCACCGGCGGGGGCGGCGTGCCGTCGATGAACAGATCGTGCCAGGCCCGGGTGCGCGGCAGCAGATGCGCGCTGAGCGCGCGCGCGGTCGCCAGCACCGCATCGTGGACCGGGCTGGCGGGATTGGGCGTGGCGATGACGTTGCGGTTGACATCGCCGCAGGCGGCGATGGTGTCCAGCAT
>JAKBCO010000312.1 GCA_021807785.1 Pseudomonadota bacterium | reverse complement strand
GACGCTGGATATCGTGGCCGGCGTCAGCGGGTCGGCGGGGGCGGATGCCACGCTCGGCGTGCTCGGCTCGATCGCGTTCGGCACCGATGGGATCACCGCGACCGACAGCGTCTCGGCCGGGGCGATCGCCAGCGTCGGGGCGAGCGGCAATGTCCTGTTGCAGGCCACCACGCTGGTCGATATCGGCGCCGCGATCTCGGTCACGCATGGTCTGACCATCCAGTCCGGCGGGTCGATGCAGATCAGTGCCGGCATCACCGCCGCCGCGATCGAACTCGACGCCGGCGGCAACCTGACCCTGAGCGGAGTCGGGTTCCAGCCGCCGATCGCCGCCACCAACGACGTCGTGATCAAGGCCGGTACCGCCGCCGCCGGCGCGGTGATGACCCTGGACGGGCCGGTCACCTCGGCCGATGGCGGCGTGTTCCTGCGCACCGGGCCGGGGGGGACGCTCGTCATCAACGAGCCGGTGAATGCCGATCAGACGCTGGGGGTAAGCGGGTCCAGCCAAGTGCTGGCACTACAGGCGGACGCGCTGCAATTCGGCGCCTCGGCGACGCTGGGCGCGCCGGCCGGGCTCGTGGTGGGGCCGGCGACCCCGGGTCTGACGATGGTGGTCGGGACCGGCGGCGTCGGCAGCGGCGCGACCCTGCTCGTGCCGCCCTTGCCGGTCGATACCTCGAACCCCCCCAATCTGCTTCTCGGCGGCAGCGCTGATCCCGGCGGCGCAACCACGATCGCCGCCGGCGACATCATCGTCGCCGGCCCCATCTACTCCGGCGGGGTGGCGGGCAATGCGCTGGCCTTCGCGGCCAATGGCACGGTGTCGCAAGCGGTGCCGATCCAGGGGTGGTCGGTTCTGACCGGGTTCGGCGGCACCGTTGACCTGACCAATACCGGCAATCGGTTCGCCGCGCTCGGCACCTACCTCGCCGACGGCGGCTTCGCCCTGGCCGACACGCCGAGCCTGGTCGTCGGCGGCGCGTTGCAGGCGGCCGATGTCGAGCTGACCGTGACCGCCGCCGCCAATGCCGGCCAGTTGTCGATCGGCACCCCCAACGGGGCGGCCTCGATCTCGATCGCCGCCGGCGGGCATATCGCGCTGATCGCGGATAATATCTCGATCTCCGCCGCCGCCGGCCTGGCCGCGCCAGGCGGGACCATCGCCTTCGCGCCGGCGACGCCCGGGACCGCGCTGACGGTGACCGGCGCGTCCACGACCGGCATTTCCGGATTGGTCATTCCGGTGACGGATTTCGCCGCCATCACGCCCGGCCTCGGCACGCTGGAGCTGGGCGGAGCTCCGGGCCGGGCCACGCCGATGGCGGGTTCGGTCACCTTCGACGCGGCGGTCGATCTCGGCACCATCGCCACCACCCTCGCCCTCGCAACCACCGGGGCGGTCAGCCAGGCCGGCGGCGCGGTGATCACCGTCCCGACGATCACCGGGCAGGCGAGCCAGGTCTCGCTCGATGCGGCGAACCAGATCGGCACCCTGGGCGTGTTCGATCCGTTGACCGGGTTCTCCCTCAACGACGCGACCGCGCTGGTCGTCGCCGGCCCCGTCACCGCCGCGGATATCGCCATCGCCGCCACCGGCACCCTGACTCTGGCTGGTGACCTGGTGGTGCCGAACAGCGGAGCGCCCGTGGTCGGCTTGGTGGTGAACGGAGATGCCGGCGGCGTCTCCCGTTTCGCGCAGACCGGCGTGGTGACGATCGGCGGTGCCGTGGCCAACGGGGGATCGGTGGCGGTGCTGCTTCAGGGCACGATCGGCAGCGCCGGCTTCGCCGACCTGCAAGCACCTGGAATGGGCATGGTGCTGGGTCTGGGCAGCGCCAGCGGCAACGGCTTGCTGAACGTGAACAGCCTGCTGGTGCTGGGCTCCGGGGCCGCTGCCACGCTGAACGGCGCGGTCGCGGGTGACACCACGGCGCACGCGGCGCAGCTGGCGCGGATCGTTCCGGCGGTCAATCCGGCCTACACATTCAACGGTTGCGAGATCGGGGCGCTGGTCTGCGCCGTGACGCCGGTCCCGGTCACGACCCCGCCCCAGCCCCAGCCCCAGCCCGCCGGCCCCAACCTTCCGTCCGTTCTGACCAGCACATTCGGTGCCCTGGCGCCGATCCTGTTCGGCCCGCCGATGCTGCCGCTGCGCGCATTCGCGTTGTCGATCTTCGTGCTGACGCCGGCTTCTCCCGGCGCGCTCACCGACCCCGACGTCACGCCCCCCAACATCTCGGACCGAGACTATTGATGCGCGCGCGGGCACTGTTGCGACTGGGCGTGCTGCTGCTGGCCGGTTGCGCCACGCCCCCGCCCTCGGCCTATACCGGCGGCCGGTCGGGTAGCGGCGGCGTGGCGCTCGGCCGCGATGCGACCGGAGCGACCTGCACCGCCCTGGCGGATGACGGCCCGGGCACGCGGGCGATTTTCTGCGGCGGCTGGAACCAGCCGGCCGCACGGGTGGCCCGCGCCGGGGCGGCGCCGCCCGACTTGGCGCGGTTGGTCCGCGCTGGCACCTGGCGCAGCTGGATCGACCAGCGCTTCCGCTGCGCGCCGGCGATCCCCACCACCCTGGCCGATGGGGCGCGGGCCTGGCTGCTGCACTGCACCCGCCGTGTCGGCGGCTGGCCGCAAGTGGCGCTGGCGGCGAGCGCCAACGGCCGGCTCTACCTGGCCGACGGCATCGCGCCCACCCTGCCGGTGATCGAGCGCGCCATCGCGGTGCTGTCCGGCGTGGCGCCCGCCACCGCCGCCCGGCTGCCGCCGTCGCGCGCCGATGCGCTGATGGTGGCGCTCCTGTCCGCCCATGCGTTCAGCGCCCATGACGCGGCAACCTACCAGCGGCTGATGGCGCTGGGCGCGCGCGCCAATCTGGCACAGGATTTCGTCACCGCCGCGCGCGCCTATCGGGCGGCGCTGGCGCTGCTGCAACACGGTCTTGGCGCCGGCAGCCCGGCCACCGCCGATGCCACGGTGCATCTGGCGCTACAGCTGTCGGACCAGGGGCGCTATCCCGAAGCCGCCACCCTGTTCGCCGATGCCGCGAAGCTGGCTCC
>JAKBCO010000311.1 GCA_021807785.1 Pseudomonadota bacterium | reverse complement strand
TCGAACCAGTACCACCCCATCAGCGGCACCAGCACCGTGCCCAGCGCCACCCAGGGGTAGGCGCGCGTCAGCGGCACCCGCGACAGGATCCATACCCACAGCACCGTCGCTCCGCCATACAGCACCAGCGCCGCCCACAGCGCCGGCGTCCGCAGCGCCGCCGCCACCCCGGCCCCGCGCAGCACCAGCCCCACCGTCTTGAACAGCGCCTGCCCGCTGGCCAGCATCAGCGCGAACAGGATCAGGCTCGCGGTATTCGTCATCGTGTCCCCATTCCCGGCCGACGCAATGGGACTCGCCGCGCCCGGGCCGATCCTATGCTACCCTCCCCCGGCCCCCAACCCGTGCGATTCCCTCCCATGCCCCTCCTGCTCGGCCTCGACCCCGGCCTCGCCGCCACCGGCTGGGGATTGATCGCCGCCGAGGCCAACCGGCTGCGCCACCTCGCCGACGGCGTCATCCTGACCGATGCCGCCACCCCGGTCCCGGACCGGCTGCGGGTCCTGCACGACGCCCTCGCCGCCCTGATCGCCGCCCACCGCCCCGACGAGGCAGCGGTCGAGGAGACCTATGTCAACCGCAACGGCGCCGCGACCCTGAAACTCGGCTACGCCCGCGGCATCGCCCTCCTGGCCCCGGCGCTGGCCGGTATCCCCATCGCCGAATACGGCGCCAAGACCGTCAAGCGCGCCGTGGTCGGCACCGGCGGCGCCTCGAAGGAACAGGTGCAGGACATGGTCCGCCGCCTGCTGCCCGGCGCCGCGCCGCGCCGGGCGGATGCCGCCGACGCGCTGGCGGTGGCGATCTGCCACGCCCATCACCGCGCCTCGCGCCTGGCCTGGGCGCGGGAGGCGGCGGCATGATCGCCCGCCTCGCCGGCCGCCTCGCCGCGCTGGAGGACGGCGCCTGCATCCTGGATGTGAACGGGGTCGGCTACCTGGTTCATGCCTCCTCCCGCACGCTCGCCGTGCTGCCGGCGGCGCCCGCGATCGCCACGCTGCTGGTGGAAACCCAGGTGCGGGAGGACGCGATCCTGCTCTACGGCTTCGCCGATGCCGCCGAGCGCGACTGGTTCCGCCTGCTCACCACCGTGCAGGGGGTGGGCGGGAAGGTGGCGCTTGGGCTGCTCTCGGCGCTGGCGCCGGAGGCGCTGGCCGCCGCGATCCGCGCGGGCGACCGCGCCGGCCTGACCCGCGCGCCGGGCGTCGGCCCGCGGCTCGCGGCACGGCTGCTCACGGAGCTGCGCGAGAAGGCGGGGGCGATGCCGGTCACGCCCGGGGTCGCCGGCCCCGCCGCTGCCCCGGCCGGCCCCGCCGAGGATGCGCTCTCGGCACTGGTCAATCTCGGCTATCGCCGCGCCGAGGCTGAACCGGCGCTCGCCCGGGTGCTCGCCCGGCTCGGCGCCGAGGCGCCGCTCGGCACCGTCATCCGTGACAGCTTGCGCGAGCTCGCCGGATGAGCGATCGCGATCTCTCCCCCGCCCGGCGCGAGGAGGACGCGGCCGAAGCCTCGCTGCGCCCGCAACGTCTCGCCGAATTCATCGGCCAGCAATCCAGCCGGGAGAATCTGGCGGTCTTTATCGAAGCGGCGAAATCCCGCGCCGAGGCGCTCGATCACGTCCTGCTCCATGGCCCGCCCGGACTCGGCAAGACCACGCTGGCGCAGATCGTCGCCCGCGAACTCGGGGTGGGGTTCCGCGCGACCTCGGGGCCCGTCATCCAGCGGGCCGGCGATCTCGCCGCAATCCTGACAAACCTCCAGCCCAGGGACGTGCTGTTCATCGACGAGATCCACCGCCTGCAACCCGCGATCGAGGAAGTGCTCTACCCGGCCATGGAGGACTACCAGCTCGACCTCATCATCGGCGAAGGCCCGGCAGCGCGGTCGGTACGGATCGACCTGCCGCCCTTCACCCTGGTCGGCGCCACCACCCGGGCGGGGCTCCTGGCGACGCCGCTGCGCGACCGCTTCGGGATTCCGCTGCGGCTGGTCTTCTACACCGCCGCCGAGCTCGAGATCATCGTCCGCCGCGGTGCCGCCATCCTGGGGCTGAGCCTCACCGCCGAGGCCGGGGCGGAAATCGCCGCTCGCTCCCGCGGCACCCCGCGCATCGCCGGGCGGCTCCTGCGCCGGGTGCGCGATTTCGCCGCCGTCCAGCGTGCCGCCGAGGTGGACCGGACCCTCGCCGACGCCGCGCTCACCCGGCTGGAAGTGGACGCGCGCGGGCTCGATGCGATGGACCGCCGCTATCTGCGCCGCATCGCCGACCACCACGCCGGCGGGCCGGTGGGAGTGGAAACCCTGGCCGCGGCGCTGTCCGAGGCGCGCGATACGCTGGAAGACGTGATCGAGCCGTATCTGATCCAGGAGGGGCTGGTCCTGCGCACCTCGCGCGGACGGATGCTGGGGGGGCCAGGCTGGCGCCATCTCGGCCTGCCGCCGCCCAGCCCGCAACCGGACCTGTTGGGCGAGCCATGACCGGACATCGCTACCAGCTGCGTATCTATTACGAGGATACCGACGCCGGCGGCATCGTCTATCACGCCGCCTATCTGCGCTTCGCCGAACGCGCGCGGACCGAGGCGCTGCGCGACCTCGGCGCGCCGCACAGCGAACTCGTCAGTCGCCACCAGCGGATGTTCGTGGTCCGCCGGGCCAGCCTGGATTACCTGCACCCGGCCCGACTGGACGAGCAACTGACGGTGCTCACTTCCCGCGAACACCTCGGCGCGGCCAGCCTGACCCTGCGCCAGGCGATGGAGGGACCAAACGGCCCCTGCATGACCGCCCACATCGAACTCGCCTGCATCTCCACCACCACTGGCCGCCCAGCGCGCATCCCCCCGGACTGGCGCGCGGCCCTGGCCACCTTGCAGGCACCACCATGACCGGAATACCACCCGGCGCGCGGATCGGATGGCGCACGGAGAAAGGCCAAGGGGCGCCGCCCCCTGGACCCCTGCCAGGGGACAAGTCCCCTGGACCCCTCGGACTGGGTTCGGAGCGGGAGGGGGTGGGCACGGGGCGCGGCGAGAGCCGGGAAAGGCGGGCGTTGTCGCCCGCCATTTCC
>JAKBCO010000310.1 GCA_021807785.1 Pseudomonadota bacterium | reverse complement strand
CGACCGCGGCGATCGCCATGCCCTCGATCAGCGCGAAGGGATCGCCCTCCATCAGCATCCGGTCGGCGAACGTGCCCGAATCCCCCTCGTCGGCATTGGCGACCACGTATTTGCGGTCCCCCGCCGCATCCGCCACCGTCTTCCACTTGATCCCGGTCGGGAACCCCGCGCCCCCGCGCCCGCGCAGGCCGGAGGCGGTGATTTCGGCGATGGTTGCCGCCGGCCCGATCTCCAGGGCGCGCGCAAGGCCGCGCAGCCCGCCATGGGCGCGGTAATCGTCGAGCGAGGCCGGATCGACCACCCCGCAGCGGGCGAAGGTGAAGCGCGTCTGTCCGGCGAGGAACGGGATCTCCTCCGCCCGCCCGAGCCGCAGCGGATGCGCCCCGCCCGTCGCCAGCCCGGCGGCGATCAGCCCCGCGACATCGCCCGCCCGCACCGGGCCATAGGCGATCCGCCCGGAAGGGGTCTCCGCCTCGATCATCGGTTCCAGCCAGGCCATGCCGCGCGAGCCGGTTCGCACCACCGCGAACCCCGCCTGCGCGAGCGCCGCCGCCACCGCCTCGGCACCCAGCGCCAGGGCGAACGCATCGCGCGGAACGAACACCCGGCTCATCGCGCCGCGTCCAGGGTCGCGGCGAGCCCCGCCGCGTCGAGCCGGCCGAGCGGCGCCCCATCCAGCATCCCCGAGGGCGCGACGGCGCAGAGACCAAGGCAGAACACCGGCTCCACCGTCAGCGCCCCGTCGGCGGTGGTCTCGTGCCAGCCCACATCCAGCTTGCGATGCACCGCGTCGTGCAGCGCCTCCGCCCCCATCGCCTGGCACGCCTCGGCACGGCACAGGCGAAGCACATGCCGCCCCGGCGGGGTGGCGCGGAACTCGTGGTAGAACGAGACCACGCCGTGAACTTCCGCCCGCGTCAGGTTCAGCGCCTCCGCCACCATCGGAACCGCCGCCCGCGGGACATGCCCGAAGGCCTCCTGAAGCGCGTGCAGAATGGGCAAGGTCGCCCCCTCCTCCCCGCGATGCGCGGAAATGATCGCCGCAGCGCGTTCAGGGCTCCATGGAGCGGCGGGTTCCATGCCGGGCGTCCTCCGAAGGGTTTCCTCGATACTTGGCCCGGGCCCGATCGATTGCAAGCCAGGCGCGCCGCCGCCGTCGATCAGTCCAGCGGCTTTTCCATATAGACCCGGTGCAGCCCATGCTCGGTCCCCCGCCGCGTCTCGACGAAGCCGCGCCGGGCATAGAAGCCGATGTTCTCGGTCATTGCCGCATTGGTATAGAGCCGCACCCGGCACCGTCCGATCTCGCGGCCGACCCGCTCGGCCTCGGCCAGCAGCAGCCCGCCCAGGCCACGGCCCTGGGCATCCGGCGCGATGGCGACGTTCTCGATCAGCAGCGCGTCCGGCTCCGGGATCAGCACCAGCACCCCCAGCAGCGCGCCCGCGTCCTCCAGCAGAGTGACCGCTCCGGCCGCGATCAGCGCCGCGTCATCCTCGGTCATCGGCGCGGGTTCGCGGCCCAGCCGCGGCACCCAGCGCGCATAGGCAGCGCGCACCAGCGCGGTGACCGCCGGCGCATCCGCGGGGCGGGCGGGGCGCAATGCCGGCATCGCCGGGTCCTTTCGCACGGGCTATGCTGGGGCCCGCATCCGGCAGGCAGGGATCATGCGGTCGAGAAGACTCGAACTTCCACGGGGTTTCCCCCACAAGCACCTCAAGCTTGCGCGTCTACCATTCCGCCACGACCGCATCGTGGGCGGGGCCGTATAGCCGATGGACCAGGGCCGGGCAATCGGGCCGGAGTGGCGGATTTCGCCCGGCCTCACCCCCTATCCGGAGGCGCTGGCGACGATGCGCGCGCGGGCCGACGCGATCCGCGCCGGCACCGCGCGGGAGCAGGTGTGGCTGGTCGAACACCCGCCGCTCTTCACCGCCGGCGCCTCCGCCCGCGCCGAGGACCTGCTGGACCCGACGCGCTTCCCCAGCTTCCCCGCCGGGCGCGGCGGGCAATGGACCTATCACGGCCCCGGTCAGCGCGTCGCCTATGTGATGCTCGATCTCGCCCAACCCCACGGGGCGGTGCCGGCGCGCGACGTGCGCGCCTATGTGCGCGCCCTGGAGGAGTGGCTGATCCGCGCGATTGCCCGCCTCGGCGCCGCGGGCGAGCGGCGGGAGGGCCGGACCGGCATCTGGATCGCCGATCCCGCCACTGGCGCGGAGGCCAAGATCGGCGCCATCGGCGTGCGCATCACCCGCTGGGTCAGCTGGCACGGGGTGGCGTTGAACGTCGCCCCCGACCTCTCGCATTTCGCCGGCATCGTGCCCTGCGGCATCAGCGGCCACGGGGTCACCAGCCTCGCGGCGCTGGGCCGGCCCACCACGCTGGCCGAGGCCGACGCCGCCCTGGCCGCGGCCTGGCCGGAGGTGTTTGGCGGCTTCCCCCCGGCGGCGGATTGCGTATAGTTTACTCCATGGACATCCCGCATTCCGCCACCCTGGCCGCCACCCCGCCGCCACCGCCGGGCGCTTCCGTCACCGCCCGCCTGCCGCCGGTGCCGAAGCTGATGTTCGCCTCACGCTGGCTCCAGGTTCCGCTCTATCTCGGGCTGATCGTCGCGCAGGTCGTCTATGTGTTCCTGTTCATCAAGGAACTGATCGAGCTGATCCGCCACGCGCTCGATTTCAACGAACAGCAGATCATGCTGATCGTGCTGGGACTGATCGACGTGGTGATGATCTCCAACCTGCTGGTGATGGTGATCGTGGGCGGCTACGAGACCTTCGTCTCGCGGATGCGGCTGGAGCGCCACCCGGACAAGCCGGAATGGCTGTCGCATGTCGATTCCGGGCTGCTCAAGGTGAAGCTGGCGATGGCGATCATCGGCATCTCGTCCATTTCGCTCCTGCGCACTTTCGTGGAAGTCCGCTCGATGGGGATGCCCGGCATCACCATCACCTCGAACGGGGTGATGTGGCAGACCATCATCCACTCGATCTTCATCCTCTCGGCGATCGGCATCGCCTTCGTCGATCGCTACAGCTCGGCGCCGAAGCCGGGGCACAGCAACGGCGTGGTTCACCCGCCGGA
>JAKBCO010000080.1 GCA_021807785.1 Pseudomonadota bacterium | reverse complement strand
ACCGGCGCCCACCGCGCCCGCCGGAACCACGACCCCGACCCCACCGCCGCGGCGATGGTCAGCCCATAGACCGCCAGCGCCGCCGCCAGCGCCAGGTACAGCGCGGTCAGCGACCCGGTCAGCCGCAGCGCCGCATACCCCAGCCCCACCGCCACCAGCAGCCGCAACAGCCCCGCCGCCACCGGCCAGAACAGCCGCCCCGCGCCCTGCGAGGCGAAATAGAGCGCGAGCCCCATCCCGAAGAACCCATAGGCCGGCCCCACCGCCCGCAGATAGGCCGCCCCCGCCGCCAGCATCCGCGGATCCTGCCCGAACAGCCCCAGCCAGGCGGCGGGAAAGAGGGCCGCGGCCAAGCCGATCGCCTCGGTCACGGCGAAGGCCACCAGCCCGCCGGTCAGCGCGATGCGCAGCGCCCGGGCCGGCTGGCCGGCGCCGATATTGGTGCCCACCATCGCCACCAGCGGCGCGCCCAGGCCGAACACCAGCGGCACCAGCAGATACTCCAGCCGCGCGCCGGTGCCGAACCCGGCCACCGCGTCGGTGCCCGCCGCGCGGCCGACCAGGGCGGTGGTGATGCCGATGGTCAGGTTGGTCTGGATCGAACTCAGCGCCGCCACCGCGCCCACCCGCAGGATGTCGGCGAACAGCCGCCAGCGCAGCCGCGCCAGCCGGAACCGGGCGAGGTTGCGCCCCAGCGCCATGTAGCCGGCCAGCACCAGCGTCCCGGCGGCATAGAACGTCACCAGCGCCACCGCGCCACCGGCCACGCCCAGGCGCGGGAACGGGCCCAGCCCGAAGATCAGGCAGGGCGAGAGCGGCACCAGCAGCACCACGCCGCCGCAGATCACGCCGGCCGGCACCGCCATGTTGCCGGTGCCGCGAATCACGCTGGCCAGGGCGTTCATCACCCAGAGCAGCACGGTGCCGGCGAAGACGATGTTGGAATAGGTCAGCGCCGCCGCCAGCGCCGCCCCGTGCCCGCCCATCGCCCGGTAGAGGGCCGGGCCGAAACTCAGCACCAAGGCGGAGCAGGCGAGGCCCAGCGCGGCGTTGATCAGCAGCGCGTGCAGCACCAGGGCATCGGCGTCCGCCTGCCGCCCTCCCCCCAGGGCGCGCGCCACCGCCGAGGAGATGCCGCCGCCCATCGCCCCGCCGGAGACCATCTGCATCAGCATCACGCCGGGAAACACCAGCGCCATGCCGGCCAGCGCGTCGGTGCCCAGGCGGGAGACCCAGAACGTCTCGATCAGCCCGGTGGCGGCCTGGGCCAGCATGACCAGCATGTTGGGCCAGGCCAGCCGCAGCAGGGTGGGCAGGATCGGGGCCGAGAGCAGCATCCGGGTGCGGGGGGCGGGCTGGGTCATGGCGGCAGGATGCCGCGATGACTTGCGTGATGCAAGTGTTGGGTGGCGGCGCCCGCCTACGGCGCCGGGATCACCGGCAGCAGCAGCCGGGCCGGCCGGTCGGGTCCGGCGTGCAGGGTCACCTCGCCGCCGAAGACCGCGGCCGGGCGGTCGATCGGATCGGTATGGCGGAACGGTCCGACCCCGCTCCAGCCCTTGCCGAGCGATTCCAGCCCGCCCGACGGTCCGCCCGGATATTCGTAGTCGGTGCCGCGGATGCCGAGGCCGATCCGGTGCCCCGCCGGCACCACGATCGAGGTCGGCCAGAGCTCGACCTCGACCTCGTAGATCGTTCCGGGATCGAGTTTTTGCACCTCGTCATGGGTGTGCCAGGGCCGCCAGGGGCACGACAGTTCCGGGTCCAGCTTGCGCTGCGAGACGCGCAGCCAGCCTTGCGCGATCGGCGTGTGCGGGTCGAGCGCGCCCTGGAACACCACCTCCTTCATGTCGGGGGCGAAGACGCGCAGGATCAGGAACAGGTCCGCGTCCTCGGTGCTGGAGGAGACGAACAGCCGCGCCGCGACCGGGCCGGTGATCTCGGTCGCCTCGGCAAGCGGCGGCGTGAGCAGCGTGACGCCGGGCCCGAAGCCCGCATAGGTCAGGCTGGCCGGCGCGGCGGGCGGCGCGTCGGCGAGGGTTCGGGCGGCGAGATCGAGGTAGGATTGGGTCCATCGCGTGCGCGCCAGCGGCCACTCGTGTTCGGCGCGTTCGACGAACACCTCCCCCGGATGGCGCACTTGCAGCAGCACGCGCGGCTGGCGGTCCCAGCCGGTGTCCTCGCCCTTCAGGAAGTGGCCGAAGAAGCGCTTCTGCAGGGCCAGGCCGTAATCGGTGTAGAAATGGGTCCAGTGCTCGATGCCGTGGACCTCGAGCCATTTCCGCTCGCTCGCGGCGCGGGTGAAGCCCTCGAAATTGCCGCGCGGATGCAGCCCCTGCCCGCCCCAGTTGGCCGCCGAGAGAAACGGCGTCTCCACCCGCGACCAGTCCGGCATCCGGCTGGTCCAATAGGGATCGCTGGCGAGACGATGCGCGCGCACATCGGTCAGGAAGTCGCGGCGGTTGGCGCCGAGCTCTTCCTCGGTCAGCGTCTCGGGACCGGAGACATACTCGCCCGTCATCCGGCTGCGCAGGCCGCGCCGGCCGCGGCCGTGCTGCACCGGCCAGATCTGGCCCACCGGCCAGTCCCCGGCAAACCCGTTGCACAGGATACCGCCATGGCGGCCCATGTCGCGGTAGAAATCGGCGGCCCCCTCCCAGATGCACATCGCCGCCAGGTGCGGGGGCTTGCGGCTCGCCACCTGCCACTGGTTCATGGCGTAGTAGGAGATGCCGTTGAGGCCGACCTTCCCGTTCGACCAGTCCCGCGTGCCGGCCCATTCGATGCAGATGGCGAAATCATCGGCCTCGCGCGCCGACCAGATATCGATCACCCCGGGCGAGCGCCCGGCGCCGCGGCTGTCCACGCGCATCACGGCATAGCCGTCGGGGACCCATTTCTCGGGATCGACCACCTCCCAGTTCTGGTATTTGTTGGTCGAGCCGGCCGGCACGTCGGGATGCTCGGCGCACATGATGCGCCACTGGTCGCGGTAGAGATCCTCGAAATGGACCCATTTGCCGTAGGGGCCATAGGTGACCAGCACCGGATACCGGCCGGGGGCGGGCGGGCGATAGATGTCGGCGCGCAGCACGAGACCGTCATCCATCGGGATCGGCACGTCCCAGTCGATGCGCATTCCGTCGCGGAGTTCGCTGCGGAGCATGGGCGTCTCCCTTTTTTTCGTGCGCGCGGGGCGCGAAGTCTATTTGATCGCCAGCGGATTGACCGGCGAGCCGACGGCGCCGGTGATCGGCAGCGCGGGTGCCACGAACATGAATTCGCAGCACCCGTCCTCGGCGCAGTCGCGCGCGAGATCGGCGAGGTCGAAAATCTCGCCCACCGACAGGCCGATGATCGGGATCGCGATCCAGTGCCAGGGCTGGGCGGCGTCGGTGGTCTGGTTGGGCCGCACCTCCACGCCCCAGGTGTCGGTGGCGATGGCGGCGACCTCGTGCGCGTGCAGCCAGTCGAGGGTTTCGAACGCGAGCCCCGGCGCATCGCCCCCGGAATATCCGTCCCAGCTGCCGGCGGCGCGCTTGGCCTCCAGATGGCCGGTGCGCACCAGCAGGAAATCGCCGCGCCCGACCGCGACGCCGGTCGCGGCCACGGCGCGGTCGAGCAGGTCGTTGGTGATGCCGAACCCGTCATCGAGCCAGTCGCGGCCGAGCAGGCGGGGAATGTCGAGCAGCACGCCGCGGCCGACCATCTTCGCCCGCGTCTGCTCGATGCCGCATTCCTGCGCGCCGAAACTGGTCACGGTGCGGCAGTCGCGGCCGTTCCACATGCGGTCGCCGTAGAAGATATGGCCGAGCCCGTCCCACTGCGTGCCGCATTGGGTGGGCATGATGATGATGTCGTCGGCGCCGCGGATCTTGCGGTGATCGAGCGCGCCCGCCCAGGCATCGGTGCCGGCGCGCAGCATGACATGGATCGGGTTGAAGCGTCCGATCGCGCCGTAATCGCTCTTGGCGCCCTGCGGACCCTTCTCGTCGAACGGCACGGCCAGCGAGAACACCTGGCCCTTCCGCACCAGCCGCGCCGCGGCCACGATATCCTCGGGCGTCGTGTGGTTGAGGGTGCCGATCTGATCGGCCTCGCCCCAGCGGCCCCAGTTCTTGAGGCGGGCGGCGGCGGCGTGCAGGTCCTCGAGCGTCAGCTTGCGCAGCTTCGCGGCGGGCTCGGACATCCCCTTGGACTCCCCATGATCGGGCGCGTTACGCCCTTGGCCGCAAGCATGGCGCCCCGGGGCGGGCGGTCATTGACCCAGATCAAGCCTGGCCGGGCGCGGGGGTGGCGGCCAGCTTGTTGCCGAGCGGCAGGTTCACGGGCTCGTTCGTCTCCGCGGACAGATCGGCGGCGATATAGACTTCCATCACCCGGCGCGCCTCCTCGGCGGTGACCAGGACCGGGCGGTCGCGGGCGACGGCGTCGATGAAATGCGCCGTCTCGGCGGCCATCGGGCCACCGAAGACGTGACCGACCGATTCGCCCGGCATGGTGGACATCGGCAGGCGCATCCCGTCGCGCATGGTGTTCAGCACCACGTCGCGATGGGTGTCGTCCACCAGCAGCGCGCCCTCGGTGCCGATGACCTCGATCCAGGTGGTGGAGAAATTGGGATAGCCGGGCGGCAGGCTCCAGCCGCCGCCGACCACGAACGAGAGGCCGCTGTCGAGGGTGACGGTGATCCATTGCAGGTCGGGAATGTCGGCGCCGCCGGCCGCGTCGCGCATGGCGCCGTAGTTGACCTGCGAATAGACCCGCACCGGCTGCGCCGGCGCCAGGCACCAGAGCAGGAAATCGAGGTCGTGGGTCGATTCCATCGCCGCCGGCGAGAGTTTCACCCGCGCGCTGATCTTGCGCCCGAGGCCGCGGGTGATGTGGCGGCTGACCAGGGCGCTGACCGGCCGGCCGATGGTGCCGTCGGCGATGCACTGGCGAACATAGGCATATTTCGGGTTGAAGCGCTGCGAATAGCCGATGGTGAACTTGAGCCCCCGGGCGCGGGCGAGCGCGATCAGCGCGTCGGCCTCCTCGAGCGCCATCGCCATCGGTTTTTCCAGGAAGACGTGCCGGCCCGCCTCCAGCGCCGCGCGGGCCATCGGGTAATGGGTGGTCTCCGGCGTGGCGCTGATGATCACGGCGGCGAGTTCGGGCCGGGCGAGCAGCTCCCGCCAGTCGGTGGTCGCGCTGCGCGCGGCGGTGGCGCGCGCCACCTCGGCCAGCCGGTCGGGGTCGATCTCGGCGAGATGCAGCCCCGCCACCAGCGGGTTGTCGGCGGCGGCGGCGGCGCGAATGCCCCCGCACCAGCCGGTTCCGATCAGTCCGAGTTCGATCGCGGTCATGGCCGAGGCCTCAGTAGATGCCGAGATGCTGATGCAGATCGACGCCGCTCTCGCGCAGCGCCGCGGTGGTGTCGGAGACGACCACCCGGCCGCTGTTGAGGACCACGATGTCGTCGGCGATCTCGAAGACGAGCTTCGGGTTCTGCTCCACCAGCACGATGCTGAGCCCCTGCGCCTTGAGCCGGCGGATGGTGGCCATGACCTCGGCGACGATCTGCGGGGCCAGGCCCTCCGACGGCTCGTCCATCAGCAGCACGCGCGGATTGGCCATCAGGGCGCGGCCGATCGCCAGCATCTGCTGCTCGCCGCCCGAGAGATAGGCGGCGACGTGGCGCTGGCGTTCCTTGAGGCGCGGGAAGGCGGCATAGACGGTCTCGAAGCCCCACGGCGGGTGGTTGCCTTCCGCGCGGGGGCGGCGGGCGGCGACCAGCAGATTCTCGTGCACCGACAGGCTGCGGAAGATGCGGCGCCCCTGCGGGACCAGCGCGATGCCGCGCGCGGCGATGTCCTCCGTGGCCAAGGCGGAGATGTCGCGGCCGAAGAGCGTGATCGCGCCGCCCCGCGGGCGCAGGATGCCCATGATCACGTTCATGCAGGTGGTCTTGCCGGCGCCGTTGCGGCCGAGCAGCCCGAGCAGCCGCGCCTCGCCCAGGGCGAAGGAGACCCCGTGCAGGACGTGGCTGTCCCCGTAATGGGCATCGACGCGATCGAGGGTCAGCGCCTCACTCGCCAAGATAGATCTCCCGGGTGCGCGGGTCGGCGACCACCTCGGCGCGGGATCCGTCCACCACCACCGCGCCGAAATGCAGGACGCTGATACGATCGGCGAAATCGAGCGCCACGTCCATGTCGTGCTCGATCATCACAATGGTGATCTCGCGCGGCACCGCCGCGAGCAGCGCCTTGACGTCGCGCCGCTCATCGACCGAGAGGCCGGCGAACGGCTCGTCCAGCAGCAGCACGCGCGGCGACTGCGCCAGCGCCATGGCGATCTCGACCCGCCGCCGCTCCCCGTAGGAGGTTTCCGCGAGCGGGCGGTCGGCCATGTCGGCGAGGCCGACCCGGGCCAGCGCGCGCCCCGCTTGCGCGATCAGCTCGTGCTGGCGGTCGAGGCGGGCGAACGGGTTCCAGCGCAGCGGCGACAGGCCCAGCAGCGAGAGGGTCACGTTGCGCAGCAGCGTGTCCTTCGGAAACAGGGTGATGATCTGATAGGTGCGCGCGAGCCCGAGATGCGCCCGCCGGCGCGCCGGCAGCCGCGCGATGTCCGTGCCGAACAGCGCGATCGCGCCGCTGTCGGCCTTGAGATCGCCGGCGATCAGGTTGAACAGCGTGGTCTTGCCGGCGCCGTTCGGCCCGATGATGAGGCGCCGTTCGCCCGGCGCGACCGCGAGATCGACCCCCTGGGTGACGCGCAGGCCACCGAAGGATTTCCGAAGGCCGCGGATCGCGAGCGCGGTCATGGCGGCGTCTTGCGCTCCGCCGCCGCGGCGGCGGGCGCGGGGGGACGGGGTCCGAACCCGCGGCGCATCAGCCGCATCGTCCCCGGCACCAGGCCTTCGGGCATGAACATCACGATCACGACGAAGGTCGCGCCGAGCAGCATGTTCCAGCGCGTGATGTAGGCGCTGGCGATGTTCTTCACGATCTCCACCAGCGCGGCGCCGACGATCGGCCCGAGAATGGTGCCCGAGCCGCCGGAGATCGCCATCAGCACCGGCTCGGCCGAGGCGGTCAGCGCGGCCGTCGGGGGGCTGATGAACTCGGCGCGGAAGACGAACAGGATCCCGGCGATCGCCGCCAGCAATCCCGAGACCATGAAGGCGGAAAAGCGGATCATCCAGACGTTGTAGCCGAGCGCGCTCATGCGCCGCGGCTGATCGCGCGTGCCCCGGAGGCTGGCGCCGAAGGGCGAATCGATGAAGACCCGATAGGCGAACACCGCGAACGCGAAGACGATCAGGGTCGCCTCGTAGAAATGCGACGGCACCGCGAGCGAGATGCCGAACGGCGCGGGCCGGCTGGCGACCGAAATGCCGTTGTCGCCGCCGGTCAGTCCGACCCAGCGATAGGCCAGGCCCCACATGATCTGGCCGAGCGCCAGCGTGATCATGATGAACCCGACGCCGGTGGTGCGCAGGCTGAGCGCGGCGAAGACGGCGGTGCCGGCAAGGGTGACGGCGAGCGCGAGCGCGATGGCGGCGGGCTGGCCGAAGCCGGCGCCGAGGCAGACCGCCAGCGTGTAGCCGGCGAGGCTGAACAGCCCGGCGTGACCGAGCGAGACCAGCCCGGCGAAGCCGATCAGCAGATCGACCGAGAGGGCGAAGATCGCGTAGATCAGGATCTCGCTGCACACGCTGATGTCGTAATTGCCGGGAACCCAGAGCGGCACGGCGGCGAGCAGGACCGCGGCGAGGCCGATCAGGGCCCGGCGCGCGATCATGGCGCCGCCCGGCCGAACAGCCCCTGCGGACGCAGCACCAGCACGAGCACCATCGGCAGGAACAGGATGAAATAGGCGAGCTGCGGGACCATCACCAGGCCGAAATTGTAGATGAAGCCGATCACGATGCTGCCGACGAGCGAGCCCGGCAGGCTGCCGGCGCCGCCCAGGATCACCACCACCAGCGCCAGCGGCAGCATGGCGAAGTCGAGGCCGGGATAGACCGACAGGATCGGCGCCCCCATCACCCCTCCGAACCCCGCCAGCGCGGCGCCGAGGCAGAAGACGATGGTGAACAGGCGCGAGACCCGGATGCCGACCACGCGCGCCATCTCCGGGTCATCGACGCCGGCGCGGATCATGGCGCCGAGCCGCGTGCGATCGAGCATCGCCCAAAGGATCGCGGCGATCGCGACCGCGATCAGGATGACGGCGATGCGATAGGTCGGAAAGAACACCCCGAGCGCCCTGGTGCCGCCGGCGAGCGCCCGGGGGGCATCGACCGAGAGCGGATCGCCACCCCACACCATGAGCGAGAAATCGGAGACGATGAAGGCGATGCCGAGCGTCACCAGCACCTGCGCCAGGACCGAACCGGCGAGGCGGCGGAGCAGGAAGCGCTCGATCACGCCGCCGAAGGCCGCCACCGCCGCCGCCGCCAGCAGGGCGGCCAGCCAGAACGGCACGTGGTAGGTCGCGATCAGGCTGCCGCCGATATAGCCGCCGAGCATGAACATCGAGCCATGGGTCAGGTTCGGCACCCGCATCAGCCCGAAGATCAGCGAGAACCCGGCCGAGAGCAGGAACAGCAGGCCGCCGAAGGTGACGCTGTTGATGGCCAGGATCGTCCACATGCTCAGGGCCGGCCCTCACCGTGCCGGCCGCCATCGTGCAAGCCGCCGATCGGTCGAGGGAGCGGGGCCGCGATCGGCGCCATGCGCGCGGGGACGCGCTCAGGCCTTGCAGGCCGTGACCGGCGGCCAGCTGCGGGAGTAGGCCGGCTGCTTGAGGTAGGTCGCCTCCGGGTACGGCCAGAACTGGCTGATGTTCTTGTAGGTCTCCAGCGTCACGTTGGTGAGCTTGCCGCCGACCTTCTCGATCCGGCGGACATAGATGTTGCCCACGGCGTTGCCGAAGTGATCGAAGCTGAACGGCCCGCGCGGCGTGTGTTCGAGCCTGACCGCGCGCAGCGCCTGGACGGTGCGCGCGGGATCCGACACGTCGCCGTGCAGGGATTTCAGCGCGGCTTCGATCACCATGCCGTCCATGTAGGTCCCGGCGGCGTAGAAGCCGGGAACGCTATCGAAATATTTCTTCATCAGCGCGATGAATGTCTTGTTGGCCTCGCCCGGGTAGCCGATCGTGTAGGGGCAGGCGCTGATCATGCCGATGGCGTAGTCGCCGAAATGCGGCAGCAGCGCGTCGTCGCCCGCGGTCTCGCCGCCGCAGACCGGCAGCTTCAGGCCGAATTGGGCATATTGCTTCATGAACTGCACCGGCGCGGCGCCGGCGTAGCCCTGGCAGACGCCGTCGCAATCGCGGATCTGCGCGAGATAGGGCGTGAAATCGACGGTGCCGAGGGGCGACCAGAGCTTCTTGACCACGCAGCCGCCGCGCGCCTGGAACACCTGCTGGAACCCGCCTTCCTGTTCGTAGCCGAAGGCGAAGTCGGAATCGATCGTGATGACCCGCTTGAGGCCGAGCTTCTTCGCCGCATAGTCCCCCATCACATGCATCGCCTGCGAGGAGGTCGCGGAATCGCGCACCAGATACGGGTTGGGGGCGCGCTGGGTCAGATTGTCGGCGCCGGCGAGGCAGAGGGTCGGCACCTTGTGCTGCACCACGTAGGCGTTGACCGCGAACATCTCGAACGCGGCGAGCGGACCGACGATGAAGTCCACGTGGTCGCGCTCGACCAGTTCCTGGATCTTGTTCTTGGCTTGCGCCGGGCTGCTCCCGGTATCGCCGATCACGAGGTCGATCCGGTAGCCGGCGAGGGTGAAGTTCTTCGATTTCAGATAGGCGGTGATGCCCTGCTTCATCTGGATGCCGCCCTCCGCGAGCGGGCCGCTCAGATCGGCGAGCAGGCCGATCCTGATCGGCTTCGACGCGGCGATCGCCGGCATCGGCACGGCGGCGGCCCCCGCCACCGCGGCGGCGCCGGAGAGAAACTGGCGGCGATTGAACGGCATGATGACTGACGCTCCCTTCTGGATTCCCGCGCCGCATCGTGGCCGCCGGATGACTCCGGGTTCATGACGGCCGACGATATCGAGACAGGATTTGACCCGAAATTGTTTTCTGTCCCGCGATTAGAACCTCGTCCCGGCCCTGTCAACGCGGCCGCGCATGACGGCGCGACGGCGACGATGCGGCACCGGATCATCGTGACATCCGCCGCGCGGCCGGAGCATTGATTCAGATCAATGCGGGGCCGAGGCCCCTCCCCCAGCCTCGGCGACGCTCGCGGAACGTCGCGTCGTGACGCCCTCACGACAGGGAACCGCCGCTTCCTCGGGAGGGGAAATGAGCCACCGGCAGACGGCACGGGACGATCGCGGCGACGGTGCCGCCGAGGCCGCGCGATGCTGACGGCGGCGGTGGTCGGTCTCGGCTGGTGGGGGCAGACCATCCTGCGGATGCTGGCGCCGAGCCCGGCCCTGCGCATCGGCCGGCTGGTGAGCGCGAGCGCCGCCGGCGCGGCACTCGGGCGCGCGCACGGGATCCCGACCACGCCGGACTACGCCGACGCGCTCGCCGACCCGGCGATCGAGGCGGTCATCCTCGCCACCCCGAATTCGCTGCACCCGGCGCAGGTGATCGCCGCCGCCGCCGCCGGCAAGCATGTGTTCTGCGAGAAGCCGCTGGCGCTCGCGACCGCCGATGCCGAAGCCGCGGTCGCCGCCTGCGGCCGGGCCGGCGTGGTGCTGGGCATCGGCCACGAGCGCCGGTTCGAGCCGGCGCTGATGGAGCTGGCGCGGCTGCTGCGCGCCGGCGCGCTCGGCGCGCCGCTGCTGATCGAGGCCAATTTCAGCCAGGACCGGTTCCTCGATCTCAAGCCCGGCAACTGGCGGCTTTCCACTGCCGAGGCGCCGGCCGGGCCGCTCACCGCGACCGGGGTGCATCTGCTCGATCTCGCCGTCTCCCTGCTCGGTCCCGCCGAGAGCGTGCTCGCCCGCGTCCATGACCGCGGCGCGGCCTTCGCCAACGGCGATGCGTTCTCCGCCCTGGTCGGCTTCCCGGGCGGGGCGCAGGCCCTGGTCGGCGCACTGCTGATCACGCCATTCGCCAGCCGCTTCGCGCTCTACGGCAATGAAGGCTGGGCCGAGGTGGTGGACCTCGCCCATCCCGACCGCCCGGCCGGGGCGCGGCTTGCGCTGCACCGGCGCGGCGCGGCGCCGGTGCAGCGCGACTTCCCGGCCGTCTCGGCGGTGCGCGCCAACCTGGAAGCCTTCGCCGCCGCCGCGCGCGGAGAGGCGCCCTATCCGATCCCGACCGCCGAGATGATCGCCACCGTGGCGCTGACCGAGGCCGCGATCCGGTCCGCCGCCGCCGGCGCGGTGGTCACCCTTTCTCCCCGCAAACCCGAAGGAACCGCTCCATGACCGCCAATTTCGGCCTGACCGGACTCGACTGGCAGCAGCGGGTGAACTGGGACCGGCTGCGCCGGCACCGGCTGGAGCGCGCGCGCGAGCGGATGAAGGCGCACGGCCTGGGCGCGATGGTGCTGATGTATGACGAGAACGTGCGCTACGTGACCGGCACGCTCACCCCCGGCTGGAACCGGCTGAAGCCCGGCCTGCGCTACGCCATGCTGTGCGGCGACGATCCGCCGGTGCTGTTCGAGCAGGGCGATATCGGCTTCCAGGTGGAGCGCCACTCGCCCTGGATCCCGCGCGATCACATCCGCTACTCCTATGCCTGGATCAAGGGCGCGGCGGGTCCGGCCTCCACCCAGCAGGTGCGGAAATTCACCGCCGCGGCGCTGGAGGAGATGAAGAAGGCCGGGGTCGCGGGACAGAAGCTCGGCGTCGATTTCATCGACATCAACATGATCGCCGCCTTCCAGGAGGCGGGGGTCACCTGGGCCGACGGCATGTCGCCGATGATGGAGGCGCGCGCGGTCAAGAACGTCGATGAGCAGGAATGCATGCGCATCGTCGGCGCGATCGGCGATGCCGCGCACTGGGAGACGATGAAATTCCTGCGCCCGGGCATCACCGAGAACCAGGTGACCGCGCATATCATGCAGTTCCTCTATTCGATCCCCGGAATGGAGGACGTGGAGGACGTGATCGTCTCCTCCGGCCCCAACACCTGGCCGAACTGGCGCAACTTCTCCGACCGCATCATCCAGCCGGGCGACATCGTCTTCATGGACCTCGCGGCGCTGACCTGGAACGGCTACAAATCGTGCTACTATCGCACCTATTGCGTGGGGCGGGAGCCGACCCAGGAGCAGAAGGACGTCTATGCCAAGGCGCTGGAGTGGCTCTACGATTCGATCGGCGCGGTGAAGGCCGGCACCACCACCCGCGAGATCGCGGCGAAATGGCCCTCGGCGGCCGAGGCCTGGGGCTACCAGGAAGAAGACCAGGCGGCGGCCAATCTCTGGGGCCACGGGCTCGGCCTCGCGCAGTACGATCCGCCGGTGATCTCGCGCATCTGGTCGCTCGATCACCCGATCGAGATCAAGCCGGGCATGGTCTTCGCGCTGGAGACGCAGCACGGCAAGCGGTTCGAATGGGGCGTGCGGATCGAGGAGATGCTGATCGTGCACGAGGATCGCACCGAACTCATCTCCCACTTCCCGGTCGAGCGGATCACCGTGGTCGATCCGATGCCGGGCTACTCGCGGATGATGAAATGACCGGGCTGGTCGTTCCGCTCGCGGATCCGGAGGCATCCGACGCGGCGCGGTTCGGCCCCAAGGCGGCGTCGGTCGGCAGGCTCCGCCGCGCCGGGCTGCCGGTGCCGGACGGGTTCTGCATCGACGCGAGCGCCTATCGGCGTCAGCTCGCGGCGCTGGGGCTGGAGGCGGCGGCGCGCGGCGTGATGTCCGCCGCGGGGCCCGAGGCGCGGCGCCATGCGCTGGCGCTGCGGCTCGGCCTGCTGGAACGCCAGGTGGCGCCGGCGATCGCCGAGGCGGTGCTGCCGCGCTGGCGGGCGCTGACCGCGGCGGGACCGGCGGGGGTGGTGCGCTCCTCGGCGCTGGTGGAGGACCGGTTCGGGTCGAGCTTCGCCGGGCAGTTCGACAGCTATCTGGACCTGACCGGCCAGGACGAGTTCCTGACCGCGCTGCGGGCCTGCTGGGCGGCGCTGTGGTCCACCCGCGCGCTGCGCTACATGGCCGGCCACGGCATCGATCCGGCGGAGACGGCGATGGGGGTGCTGGTCCAGCACCTGGTCGCGGCCCGCGTCTCCGGCGGCGGGCTGAGCCGGACCGCCACCGGCGAGATGGCGCTGACCGCCACTTGGGGCCTGGGCGCCGCGATCGCCCAGGGCGAGGTGGTGCCGGATCGCATCCGGCTGGACCGCGACCTGCGCGTGCTGGACGTGGAGACCGGACGCAAGGCGCATCGGGAGACCTGCACGCATGGTCTC
>JAKBCO010000309.1 GCA_021807785.1 Pseudomonadota bacterium | reverse complement strand
CCGCGACCGTCGCCCCGCCGACCCGCACGCTGGGGACCGGCAGGAAGCGACGCAACGCGGCGGTGAAGGCGACGACCGGCATTTGGGGCCTCCGGGCGCGCGCGGCCCTCGGTCAGTCGGAATGCAGCGCCATGATGAGCTGCTGGCGCGCGGCACCCAGCGCCCGCAGCGCCGCCACCCGGTGGCCGTGGAAATCATGCGCACCCCGGCGCAGGACGGCGATGGCCTGGTTCACCGCGCGCAGGCCCTGGCGAATCGCCGGGTGCGGCTCGGCCCTGGCCATGACGGGCGCCGTGAGGCCGACGGCCAGGAGGGCGGCGAGGCGGGTGGTGCGAGAAAGCATGAGGGTCTCCGGGTTGAGGGAACGGCGGCAGGATAGGCGGCGGGCGGGTAACGTCGCGTGACAAACCGCAACCGGCCGAGCGCAGACTGGCAGCATTCCGGGGCTTGCGGCAATCCGTTCCTGCCCCATATCCGAACAACGCTTCATGGGGTCCCCCAACCCCGGAAGCGGACGTGACGTTTCCTCCCCAGACTGGCGGCGGCGGGTCCCCCAAGGGCCGCCGCCGCCTCTTTCCGGCGGCGCGGACGGAGGGGTAGGGTCGGCGCATGAACCTCGATTTTTCCGAAGACGAAATCCGCCGCTACTCGCGCCACATCCTGCTGGGCGAGGTGGGGGGCACCGGCCAAGCCAGGCTGCGCGCGGCGCGGGTGCTGGTGGTGGGCGCGGGCGGGCTGGGCAGCCCGCTGATCCTGTATCTGGCCGCCGCCGGGGTGGGCACCATCGGCGTGGTCGATCACGATGTCGTGGAACTCTCGAACTTGCAGCGCCAGGTGGCCCATACCACGGCGCGGATCGGGGCGCCGAAGGCGGCCTCCGCCGCCGCCGCCGCGGGCGCGATCAACCCGCTGGCGCGGGTGGTGACGCATCCGCTGCGGCTGGATGCCGGGAACGCCGCGCGGCTGATCGCGGAGTATGACATCGTCTGCGACGGGACCGACAATTTCGCCACCCGCTACCTGCTGGCCGATGCCACCGCGCTGGGGCGGCGCACGCTGGTCTCGGCGGCGGTGCTGCGGTTCGAGGGGCAGTTGTCCACCTTCAAGCCGCACCAGGGCGGGCCCTGCTACCGCTGCCTGTTCCCGCATCCGCCGCCGCCCGGCAGCGTGCCGAGCTGTTCCGAGGCCGGGGTGCTGGGGGCGGTGACCGGGGTGATGGGCACCTTGCAGGCGACCGAGACGATCAAGGAGATCCTGGGCATCGGCGACAGCCTGTCCGGGCGGCTGCTGATCTGGGACGCGCTGGCCACCGCCTTCCGGACCGTGCGGCTGCGCCCGGACCCGGCCTGCCCGCTGTGCGGGCCGGATGCCACCATCCGCGATCTGTCGGCCCATGTCGGGGCGGAGGCGCCGTCCTGTGCCGTCTGATCGCGCGCCGGGGCTGGGCATCGTGATCTCGGCGGGCGATCACAATGCCGCCCATGCCGCCTTCGTGCTGGCGGCGGGGGCGGCGGCGCTGGGGCGGGCGGTGGTGATCTTCGCCACCAATGCCGGCTGCCGGGCGTTGCTGGCCGATCTCTCGGGGCTGGCGGATGCGGGGCGGGAGGCGACGCTGGCGGCGCGCGGGGTGTCCGGCATCGCCGCGCTGCGAGCGGCGGTGGCGGAGCTGGGGGGGCGGATGATCGCCTGCACCGGCGGGCTGCGGGCGGAGGGGCTGGAGGGGGCGGCGCTGGCGCCGGGGGTGGAAATTGGGGGGGTGGTGACGTTCCTGGCGGCGGTGGAGGGGTTTCAGCTGCTAGGAGGGTAGCGGCGTGTTGACCGGCTGCGATGGGGCGGGGATGGTGGACCACGCAGGAGCCGGGCCGAGATCGATCGACCGGAACAGGGATTCAAGAGCGCATATGGAGCCTCCGTCGGAACGAGACAGCGGTTACGGGCGGCCCTGGCTGAACGCCATCACCGTGAGCGGTTTCAAATCGGCCCGGGAGCCGGTCCGGGTGCGCCTGGGCGATCTGACGGTGCTGGCGGGGCCCAACAGCGCGGGCAAGAGCACGATCATGCAGCCGCTGCTGATGCTGAAACAAACGATTGAGAAGGATTACGAGACCGCGGGGTTGGCGATCGACGGGCCGTTGGTGAAGTTCTCCCGCGTCGAGCAATTCCTCGCCCGTCTGGCGGTCGGTCACTCATCGCAGGGATTTGCGGTTACATATCGCCATGTGAACGTGGACACCACGTTTCATTATGCCACCGTTGATGACGGCCCGTTCGGGCTGTCCAGCATTGAGACCCAAAGAGACGGAAGGACTGCAACCTGGCGTCTGGGCGACATTATTAGTGAAGCAGACGCCCGGTTCGCCTCGGGTTGGATCGTGCGAGGCAGAATATCCGAGGCACAAGAGGGCGCAGACCGGTATAAGGTTGAACGGATAGGACCACGACTAGTCGCTCGCAGGCTCTCGGATGACGCAGGGGACCCTGAAATCCCGGCCGCTCAGGCCCTCTCGTCGGCACGGCCACTTGTTGCGGGCGAGCGGTCGATCCACGATGCCCGTTCTCTGATCTATCTGCCTGGATTACGAGGAAATCCGGAGCGAAGTTACCCGATCGGTGTCGGTGGCCCATTCTTCCCGGGCAGCTTCAACGACTACGCGGCCAGCGTCATCCATCACTGGCAGCTGATGAACGACCCGCGTCTCGACGGCCTGTCGAGAGTCTTGGGCGCGATCGGCCTCGCTCGGCGTGTCGTCCCGACCCGCCTCGACGACACGCGGGTGGAACTTCGGGTCGGCCGGCTGCCACCAGCCGCGCGCGGAGGCGCCAGGGATACCGTCAACATCGCCGATGTCGGCTTCGGCGTCTCGCAGACCCTGCCGGTTCTGGTTGCACTCCTCGCGGCTGCGCAGGGCCAGATCGTGTTCATCGAGCAGCCCGAACTCCACCTCCACCCGCGCGCCCAGGCCGCGCTGGCTGGGCCGCTGGTCGCGGCCGCCAAGCGCGGCGTCCGGGTGGTCGCGGAAACTCACAGCAGCGCGCTGATCCTGGCCATCCAGACCCTGGTGGCGAAGGGCGAGATCGCGCCGGAACATGTCTCCCTCAACTGGTTTTCCCGCGACGAATCGGGCCAGACCCGCGTCACCGAGG
>JAKBCO010000079.1 GCA_021807785.1 Pseudomonadota bacterium | reverse complement strand
AGAACATCTGGAACAGGAAGGTGCGCAACCGCGCGTCGCGGGGTGATTTGCGCACCTCCTGTTTCAGTCGGTCGAACGCGGCAACCGGGTCCCCTCCACGCAGCAGGGACAAGGAATCGCTCATGCGGGGGAGAACTCCGGTTGTCGTTTGGTCAGCTTTTGGCGGTGAACGACTTAAGGAAGGTGTCGTAGTCATTATTGTTGTTCACCCGGTTCCACATCGCCACCGGCGCACCGTTTCCAGTAGTGGCGTAGCTGCCGTCCGGGTTCTGCTGCAGATAGCGGAATTTGACCGCGCCATATTCGAACGCCACTTCCTCCTTCATCGCCTCGTCACCGTCAGCGCCGGAAAAGCTGATGGTCTTGATCAGAACCAATGCGAAGTCGAAGCGCAGGAAGGTCGTGCCGCTGGAGACGGTCGTGGAGGTGGTGCTGGCACCGGCGCCGGCCCGGCGCAACATAAGCGAGACTTCCTTGAAATGGGTCCCTGCGCAGCACATCGTCATGAAGGTGGGCGAGGCGCGATCAAACTTCCGATTGATGGTGAACGGGTTGAACGTCACCTTACCGGCGCCGCCGCCCGCGCTCTGGCTGCCGATATTGACAACTTGCTCGAAGTCGAAGTTGAAATCATCGATCTCGAACACGTTTGCGCCGCTCACGCCCTTCGCCAGGGGCGAGGTATCCGACCAAGTTACCTGGGATTCGCCCATCATGTAACCGCCTGCCGGGTCCATGAAGGTCATGTATGCGTCGAAAGCCATGTCAGTGCTCCGTTAGCTGAGTTGATGGGAGAAAACACCCACTGAATAGCCCCTCACTCACGCCGTGGGAACGCGCGAGACCAGTCGCAGCGAAACCGTCAGCCCTTCCAGCTGATAATGCGGCTTCAGGAAGAACTTCGCGCTGTAGTAGCCCGGGTTCTCCTCATTGGCTTCCAGAACGACTTTCGCCTCCGAAAGCGGATGGGTCGCCTTGTAGGATTCCGGCGCATCCTCCGGTCCGACATATTGCAAGATCCAACTGGTCAGCCAGCCTTCCAACTGGCCACGGCTCATGGTGGAGCCGATCTTGTCGCGCACCATGCATTTCAGGTAATGCGCGAACCGGCAGCTGGCGAACAGGTACGGCAGCCGCGCCGAGAGATTGGCGTTCGCGGTCGCCGCCGGGTCGTCATACTCCTGCGGCTTCTGCAGAGACTGTGCGCCGATGAACGCCGCGAAATCCGAGTTCTTCTTGTGGATCAGCGGCATGAACCCGTTCTTCGCCAGCTCCGCCTCGCGCCGGTCGCTGATGGAGATCTCGGTCGGGCATTTCATCGCCACGCCGCCATCGTCGGTCGGGAAGGAATAGACCGGCAGGCCCTCCACCGCGCCGCCGCTCTCGATCCCGCGGATGCGCGAGCACCAGCCGTAGAGCTTGAACGAACGGGTGATGTTGGTCGCCATCGCATAGGCCGCGTTGGCCCAGCAGAACTTGGCGCTGTCGGCGCCTTCCACGTCCTCCTCGAAATGGAACTCATCGACCGGATCGGTCTTGGCGCCATAGGGGAGCCGCGCGAGAAAGCGCGGCATGGCGAGACCGATATAGCGGGAATCCTCGCTCTCCCGCAGCGACCGCCAGGCGGCGTATTCGGGGGTGCCGAAAATCTTCGTCAGGTCGCGCGGGTTGGCCAGCTCGTTCCAGCTGTCCATCCCCATCACCGTCGGCGCCGCGGCCGAGATGAACGGCGTATGCGCCGCCGCCGCGATCTGCGCGATGTCGCCCAGCAGCTGCACGTCCTGCGGGCCATGGTCGAAGTCGTAATCGCCGACCAGCACGCCATACGGCTCGCCGCCGAACTGGCCGTATTCCTGCTCATACACCTGCTTGAAGATCGGGCTCTGGTCCCACGCCGTGCCGCGGAACTTCTTCAGCGTCCGGCCCAGGTCTTTTTTACTGATATTCATCACCCGGATTTTCAGGTACTCGTCGGTCTCGGTGTTGTTCACCAGGTGATGCAGGCCCCGCCACGCGGATTCCAGCTTCTGGAAATCCTCATGATGCATGATGACGTTGACCTGCTCGGTCAGCTTGGCGTCCAGTGCGGCGATCATCGCCTCGATCGAACGCAGCGCGTCCCCCGACACCAATGTCGTGTTGACCAGCGCCTGCTGCGCCAGCGTCTGCACCGCCTGCTCGACGGCCGAACGCGCCTGGTCCGACTTGGGCTTGAACTCACGGTTGAGGAGCGACGCGAAATCGCTGGTCTCCTGGACGCCGACGCCGGCCTGAACCGCGGCTTGAGCTTCCGACATGGCTTACTCCTCCCCCTTCTGCTCGGCCACCGCTTCGGGCTTCGGCGCCGCGGCCAGCGAGGCCAGCAGCGCCGGATCGGCCAGCACCTTGGAAATCAGATCCTCGGCCCCGCTCTTGCCGTCCATGTAGGTGAGCAGGTTGGACAGCTGGGTCCGCGCCTCCAGCAGCTTGTTCAGCGCATCGACCTTGCGCGCCACCGCGGCGGGGGAGAAATCGTCCATGTTCTCGAAGGTGATATCCACCGCCACGTTGCCTTCCCCGGTCAGGGTGTTCGGCACCATGAACGCCACCCGCGGCTTCATCGCCTTCATCCGCGCGTCGAAATTATCGACGTCCACTTCCAGGAACGACCGGTCCGCCACCGGCGGCAGCGGCTCCTCCGGCTTGCCGGACAGATCTGCCATCACGCCGACCACGAACGGCAGCTGGACCTTCTTCTCCGCGCCGTAGGTCTCCACGTCGTATTCGATCTGCACGCGCGGGGCCCGGTTGCGGGCCACGAATTTCTGACTGCTTGCTTTCGCCACGGCTCGCTCGCCTCCTCATTGCGCATCCCTGCCCGGCATCATGCACGAACAGGCCGATTTCCGCCAGTCCCGTTTTCCGCCGCCTACTGGTCCTGGGCTCCCGTCATCATCCGCGCCTGCATCACCCCGTCCGGGGCCAGATCGGTCAGAATCTCGATGAACGACTTGTCCGCCAGCCGCTGCGCCCGCCGGATCAGCAGCGGCAGCGGGCTCGAAGGCTCGGTCCGCTCGTAATACTGGCACACCAGGTCCAGCAGCCGCAAAGCATCCGCCCGAGTATTGACCGAAGTCAAGGAAGCCGCGCTCGCTCCGCCGGCCCGCGGCCCCGCTGCCGCCGTGGCCACCGGCGCGGCGTCATCCACCGCTGTCTCGGCCGCCGGCTCGCCCGCCGCGTCCTCGTGCACGGCGAAGCGGTCGAGGAACCGGTCCATCTCGTGCAGAAGCTTCTCAAGATCGTCAAAATTGGGTCCCGATCCCGCGCCGGCCTTGTCGTCGAACGCATCCGAGATGCCGCGCAGCGCCACCCGCGCTGCCTTCACCGCCGTCGCCGTCGCCGCGACCGCGGCCGGGTCGGCCTCGGCGAAGGCGCCGCGAATGGTGGTCTCGGAGGGCGGCTCCTCGTTCGGCAGCGGCGGCAGCTGGCCGGTCGCCATCGACATCTGCCGCCAGGAGAACTGGCCGACCCGGGGCGCGCGCACCAGCGGCAGGTCACGCAGATAGCGCAGCACCCAGGCCGGGCTCGCCACCAGCAGCAGCGCATTGGCGCGCAGGGTGGGGTCGTTATCGTCCTCGGGGTCCAGCTGCGGATGGAGACTGTCCCAGAGATCGGCGAGCCAGCCGCGGCTGACCTCCAGCAAGGGCGCGTAGTCGGCCAGTCCGCCCAACCGCAGCCGCGCCACCGTCAGCTGACCCAGCACCCGCAGATCCCGGGTCCGGTCCATCAGGCCGCGGGCCAGCCCGTCCATCTCCTTCCAGTCGGGCTCCTCGGCCGGAATGACGGTGGCACCGAACTGCTGCTCCGCCTTGCCCTGCGAGGCGCGATCGAGCGCGCCGAAATCCCCGTCGAACTCGAGATTCGGTCCGCAAGGTTCGGCCTCCGACAGCGGACCGGCCCAGGCGCTGGTGTCGATCGCGGCCATTCAGCGGCGCCCTCGCGACAGGCCCGAAACGAACGGAACGGCAGCGACCATGACCGGATTCGGAACCTCCCCGGGACGCGCCCCATGCGCGTCCGGCGTGGCCAGGACCCTAGCCGGCCATTCCGTACCCGGCAACCGGGAAAACAGCCGGCGAAATTTCGCCCGTGCCCGGTTCAGCGGGCCGGATCGAACCCCAGGAAGCCCGCGCCCGGCACCGGCGCCCCGCCGCCCGCCGCCACCACCGGGGCTGCCGCCACCGGCCTCGGCGCTGCTCGGCGCTTCGGCATCGGCCGCGCCGGGGCCAGCATCGCCGCCGGACGCGTTGCCGCGCCCGCGTGCGCCGCCGCGGACGGCCCGGCCGCTTCGGCATGGCGCATCGACAGCAGCAGGAAGGTGATATCATTCCGTCCAAGGTCGATCGAGAGCTGCAACGGGGTCATCCCCAGCGCGTCGCGGGCCCGCAGATCCGCCCCGCGCCCCAGCGCGTCGCGTGCCTGCGCCTGATCGTCGCGGTTGATGGCATCGAACAGAGCCTCGGTCGGATTCATCGCCGCCACATCGGCCGCCGCCGGCGCCAGCGCCTTGCCGCCGCGTGCGCCCGGCAATGCGGCCGGAGGCGGCTTTGCCCCGCTGCCCTTCGGATGCCCGCCCTGCAACAGCGGCGCCGCCGCCGCCCCGCCGCCCGGCGCGAGCTGCGCCGACGCCGGCAGCGGTGCCAGCGCCAGCAGTGCCACCGCGCCCGCGATCCGCCGCCATTCCCGATAGGAGGTCATGATTCTTTCCCGGTCCTGTCAGCCCCGATGGCGCCCCCATACACATCCCGCCCCGGCCAGGGAAGCAGCGGCGACCTCACCGCCCCTCGCGCCACCAGCCCCATGCCAGCAGCCCCAGCATCAGCGGCAGGGCGACCCAGGCCGGCAGCAGCTTCACCCGCGCCACCCCGGTCACCGTCGCCGCACCCCGGCGCGGCAGCCCGATCCACCCCGGTCCGGCATCCGCCGCGCCCATCGCAACCCGACGCAGCGCCGGAATGCCGCGCCCCAGCCACACCACCGCGCCGCCGGAGCGCCGCGCCACCGGCCCCAGCCGCGCGGCGGTCGCCCGCAGATCGGCGTATTCCGCCGGATCGGCCAGCGGCGCTGCGGCATAGGCGGTCTGGCCCCCCATCCTCACCCGCCACAGCCCCGGCGAGACCCTCAGCCGGCCCTCCGCCATCCCGGGGGCGACGCGGGTCAGCACCACCCGCCGTCGCACCCCACCCGGGCCGCGCAACCGCGCCACCCCCGCCGCCGTGCCCACCAACCGGCGCCGGCGCACGCGCAGCTCTCCGCCGGCGATCCGCGCGCGCAGGGCATTCGCGGCCAGGGCCGGCTCCTTCATCAGCCAATGCACCACCCGTCGCAGCAAGGTCGCATCCGGCCCGCCGCCATCATGCCCGCGCGCCCACAGCCAGATCTGATCCGACAGCAGCATCCCCACCCGCCCGCGACCGACCCGGTCCAGGATCAGCAGCGGTGCCCCGTCCGGGGTGCGCATCAGCACATTGCCATGCACCTGCTGCACCGGTACGTAACGGTACCATGGTCCCCAGCGCCCGGAGGCGGCCAGCGGCGCGGTCACCGGATGGCGCTTCCCCAGCCGGGTCAGCACCGGACGGAACCGCCCCACCACCCCGTCGCCGGGGCCGTCCGCCGGTCGGGCCGGCAGCACCGCCCGCAGCGGTGTCTCCGCCAGCGAGGCGCCGGAGGTGAACTCCGGCCCCACATCCAGCATCAGCGCTCCGCCCTGGCGCACGTAGTCGGCGATGTTCTCGATATACCGGGTCGCCAGCAACCCCTCGTCGGCGAACCGGTCCAGGATGATGAGGTCGAACCGGTCGATCCGGCGGGCAAACAACTCATCGACCGGGAACGGGATCAGCGACAATTGCGACAGCGGCGTCCGGTCCACCTTCTGCGGCGGGCGCAGGATGGTGAAATGGACCAGATCCACCGACGGGTCGGCATCCAGCAGCCGCCGCCAGGTCCGCTCCCCGCGATGCGGATTGCCGGAGACCAGCAGCACCCGCAGCCGGTCGCGTACCCCCTGGATGCGTAGCACCGCGCTGTTGTTGAGGGTGGAGACCTCGCCGGGGAGCGGCGCGACATCCAGCGCGAGGGTGACCGGCCCGGCCCGGCGGATCGGCACCGGAATTTCCACCGCCCGACCCACCGGCACCGTCACGATCCGCGCCGGCTGGCCCTGCCGACGCAGCGTGAGGCGCGCCGTCCCGCCCGGATGCGCCACGCCGTGATCGGCGACTTTTACCACCAGGGTCACCTGATGCCCGACCACCCCATAGGGGGGTGCGCGCAGCACCCGCAGCGCGCGGTCGGTCTCGGGTCCGTGCGCGGTCAGCAACAGATGCAGCGGCCCGCCGGGCGGCGCCGGGGCCGGAGGGGTCTCGCCGTCGGTCACCACGATCGCTCCGGCGTAGCGGTTCGCCGGCACCAACGCCGCCGCCCGCCGCAGCGCCGCCATGATGCGGGTGCCGCGATCGTGGTCGCGCACGATCACCTGTCGCAGCCGCAACCCCGGATGGCGTGCCGCCGCTGCTGTCAGCGCCCGCACCGCTTGCCGCGCCAGCGCCGCCCGCCGGCCGATGTGCATCGAGGCGCTGTGATCCACCACCAGCAGCGCCACGTCGGCCAGGGGCCGCAGGGTCTGGCGGGTCACCATCGGCCCCGCGAGCCAGATCAGCAGCACCGCGAACCCCGCCGCCCGCCAGCCGGCCCCGCGGGCCCGCCGCCACCACGCCAGCGCCAGCACCAGCATTGCCGCCACCGCCAGCGCGGCAAGCAGCGGCGGCGGGACCAGCGGCGCGAAATCGGGCGCGAAGATCAGGCGATGGGCGGGCAGGGCGAGGCTCCCGAGGATGGCGGCACGATCCTCCCGCCGGCGCCACTTTGCCACCTTGCCCGGGGGAATTAGAACCCGCCCATGCCATCATCGGTCGCCACCGTCCGCAGCTGGGCCGGGCTCGCCCTGGATCGCCCGCTGGTGATGGGCATCCTCAACCTCACCCCCGACAGCTTCAGCGATGGCGGGCGCCACGCCACGCCGGCCTCCGCCGTCGCCGCTGCCCGGGCGATGGCCGAGGCCGGCGCCGACATCATCGATCTCGGCGGCGAATCCACCCGCCCCGGCGCGGCGCCGGTGCCGGCGGCGGTCCAATGCGCGCGGGTGCTGCCGGTGCTGGCCCCGCTGGCCCGGGCCGGGCTGTGCCTGTCGATCGACACCGCCGACGCGGCAGTGATGCGCGCGGCCCTCGATGCCGGGGCACGGATCGTCAATGACGTCTCGGCGCTGGCGCGCGATCCGGCGGCAACCGAGGTGGTCGCCGCTGCGGGGGCGGCGGTGGTGCTGATGCACAGCCGCGGCACGCCGGAAACCATGGCCGGGCTCGCCCGGTACACCGCGGTGGGGCCGGAGGTTGCCGCCGAGCTCGCCGCCCGCGTCGCCGCCGCCCGCGCCCGCGGCATCGCGCCGGAGGCGATCTGCCTCGACCCCGGCTTCGGCTTCGCCAAGCGGCCCGAACACTCGCTGGCGCTGCTGCGCGACCTGTCGCCGCTGACAGCCATCGGCTACCCGCTGCTGATCGGCGTCTCGCGCAAGGGCTTCATCGGGCGGATCGCCGGGGTGGCCGAGCCGGCGGCGCGCGATCCCGCCTCGCTCGCCGCCGCGCTGTGGGCGCTGGACCAGGGGGCGGCGATCCTGCGCGTGCATAATGTTTCTGCAACCGTTCAGGCGATACGAATGCATCGCGCGCTGCGGGCCTGACCGGGGCGTTCACCTTTTCCGCCCCGCGCCGTGCTACGCTGCCGCCCGAGACCACCGGAGCACCCATGACCACACCCCGCCGCCTGTTCGGCACCGACGGAATCCGTGGCACCGCCAACACCGACCCGATGACCGCCGAGGTCGCGCTGCGCCTCGGCCAGGCGGCCGGGCTGATGTTCACCCGCGGCGCGCATCGCCACCGGGTGGTGATCGGCAAGGACACGCGGCTGTCGGGCTACATGCTGGAACCGGCGCTCACCGCCGGCTTCATCGGCGCCGGAATGGACGTGACCCTGGTCGGCCCGCTGCCCACCCCGGCGATCGCCATGCTCACCCGCTCGCTGCGCGCCGATCTCGGGGTGATGATCTCCGCCTCCCACAACCCGTTCGAGGACAACGGCATCAAGCTGTTCGACCCGGACGGCTGCAAGCTGTCGGACGAAACCGAACGCGAGATCGAGGCGCTGATGGCCGCCGACCTCGCGCACCGCCTGGCCCCGCCGCGCGCGCTGGGCCGTGCCGCCCGGCTGGAGGACGCCGCCGGCCGGTATATCGAGGCCGCCAAGGCCACCTTCCCGCGCGGGCTGCGGCTCGATGACCTCAGGATCGTCATCGACTGCGCCAACGGCGCCGCCTACCGGGTGGCGCCGACCGTGCTGTGGGAACTCGGCGCCAGCGTGATCCCGATCGGGGTCGCGCCGGACGGGTTCAACATCAACCAGGGCTGCGGCTCCACCGCGCCCGACCATCTGCGCGAAGACGTGCGTCGCCACGGCGCCGATCTCGGCATCGCCCTCGATGGCGACGCCGACCGGGTGCTGCTCTGCGACGAGCGAGGCGAACTGATCGACGGCGATCAGATCCTGGCGCTGATCGCCCGCTCCTGGGCCGCCTCGGGGCGGCTGGCCGGGGGCGGGGTGGTGGCGACGGTGATGTCCAACCTGGGTCTCGAACGCTTCCTGGGCTCGGCCGGGCTGCGGCTGCACCGCACCCAGGTGGGCGACCGCTACGTGGCCGAGCGGATGCGCGCCGACGGGATGAACGTGGGCGGGGAGCAATCCGGCCACATGATCCTGTCGGACTACGCCACCACCGGCGACGGGCTGGTGGCGGCGCTGCAAGTGCTGGCGGTGCTGGTGGAGCAAGGGCGCCCGGCCTCGGCGGTGGGGCGGGTGTTCGATCCGCTGCCGCAGGTGCTGCGCAATGTCCGCTTTTCCGGCGCCTCGCCGCTGCGTGCCCGCGCGGTACGCGCCGCCATCGAGGCCGCCGAGGCAAGGCTGAGCACCGCCGGGCGGCTGCTGATCCGCCCGAGCGGCACCGAGCCGCTGATCCGCGTCATGGCGGAGGCCGAGGACCCGGCGCTGGTCGGCGCCATCGTCGATGAGCTCTGCGCGGTCATCGCCGCCGCCGCGCAACCCGCCGCGGACGCCGCCTGAGCATGGCCGCGCTCGCGGGCCGGGTGCTGGCCATCGGCGGCTCCGACCCCTCGGGCGGGGCCGGGATCCAGGCCGACCTGAAGACCATCGCCGCGTTCGGCGCCTATGGCGCCACCGCGATCACCGCGCTCACGGTGCAGGACACGCGCGCGGTCACCGACGTCATCGTGCTGCCGCCCGGCTTCGTCGCCGGTCAGATCGCCGCCGTGCTGGGCGATATCGGGGCGGATGCGATCAAGACCGGGATGCTGGCCGACCCCGACGTGGTGGAGGCGGTGTGCGACGCGCTCGCCGCCGGCCCGCGCGCGACGCTGGTGGTGGACCCGGTGCTGCGCGCCACCGCCGGACGCGTCCTGCTGGCCGAGGCGGCGCTGGCGGTCCTGAAGCGCCGGCTGCTGCCGATGGCCGCGCTGCTGACCCCCAACCTGCCGGAGGCCGAGGTGCTGGCCGGCATGGCGATCCCCGATCTGGCGGCGATGCACCACGCCGCCGAGGTGCTGCTGACCCTGGGCGTGCCGGCGGTGTTGCTGAAGGGCGGCCATCTGCCGGGAGATACGGTGGTCGATCTGCTGGCCACCGAGGACGGGGTGGAGGCGTTTTCCGCCCCGCGCCTGACATCGCGGCACACCCACGGCACCGGCTGCACCCTGGGCAGCGCGATTGCCGCCGGGCTGGCGCAGGGGGCCTCGCTGCGGGACGCGGTGCTGCGGGCGCGGGCGTTCGTGCGGGCGGCGATCGTGACCGCGCCGGGGCTCGGGGCAGGCAACGGGCCGCTCAACCACGCGGTCTGATACGGCCGGCCGCTTCGGCCGACCGTATCGCGCGCCGGATTGGCGTGGCGGCTGCGCGCGAAATCAAAGCCGTCCCGGCGGCGCGCCGTCCAAGCGGCGAATCATCGAGCAGCGCCGCCGGTATGACCCCGCCCTCCGAGGTCAGCCCCGTGTCAGCACCAGCGCCGCCCAGGCCCCCTCGGTCAGCTGCGCCCGCAGCACCAGCCCGGCGCGGCGATGGGCGGCCAGCACCATCCTCGCCTGCCCCGCGAGCAGCCCCGAGACCACCGCGCATCCCCCCGGCGCCAGCCCCGCCGCCAGATCCCGCGCCATCGCGCAGAGCGGCCGGGCCAGGATATTGGCCAGCACCAGGTCATACGGCCCGGCGCCGCGCACGCACGGGCTCCGCCACCCATCGGCCCGGCGGACGCGGATGCGCGCCCCCAGCCGATTCCGGCGCGCGTTTTCTCCCGCCACCCGCACCGACCACGGGTCGATATCCACCGCCCGCACCGCCCGACCGGTCAGCCGCGCCGCCGCCATCGCCAGAATCCCCGACCCGGTGCCGAGATCGAGGATCCGCCGCGGTCGGCGCGCGGCCAGGCGCTCCAGCGCGCGCAGGCAGAGCCGGGTGGTCGGGTGCTCGCCGGACCCGAACGCCGCCCCGGCGTCCAGGGTCAGCACGATCCGTCCCGCCGGCGCCGGCCCGCGCAGATGAGTGCCGCGCACCAGGAAGCGGCGCCCGATCGCCTGGGCCGGGAAGCTCGCGGCACTGCGCGCTGCCCAGCCATCGGCGGCGATCGGGCGGCGGGCGAGCGTCGGGCGGACGCCGCTCAGCGCCTCGGCGAGCGCCAGGGCGGCCAGCAGCGGGCCGGGGTCGGCATCGGCGGCGCGCACCGCCTCCAGCCGCCACGCGGCGGAGGTCTCCTCGCCGAACAGGCCGAGGCTGCGGCAATGCGGCGCCAGCGCCGCCTCGAACAGCGGCACCGCGGCGGCGGGCACGTCGAGGGAGAGGGTTTCCAGCGGTACCGGGCGGGCGCGCATGGGAACGAGCCGCCTCAGCCGCGCGACAGCTGCTTCACTTTCTTCTCCAGGCTCGCCATCAGCGCCGGCGCCCCGCCCCGATCCAGCAGCCGGCTGAAATCGGACCGCTGCACCGCCACCCGGCTGATCGACCCGTCGGCCAGCACATCGACCGCCTTCCACGCGGTTCCGGTCATGCGCATCACGTAGTCGATCTGATGGGCGTCGCCGGAGCGGGAGACGATCCTGGTCAGCACCACCTGCGCGCCCCCTGGCACCGGGCGCGGCGTCGGCGTCAGGTCGAAATGCTGGCCATCGAAACTATCGAAGTTATCGACGTAGGACGCCACCGTGTAGCGACGGAACACGTCCAGCAGCGCCCGGCGCTGGGGCGGCGTGATTCGCGCCCAGGCGGGGCCGACCGAAACCCGCAGAATGAGCCCGAGATCGAACGCCGCCTCCACCGCCGGTGTCAGCATGGCGGCACGCTGCTCGAACGGGACCGATTTGCCCGCCCGCATGACGCGCAGCAGCTCTGCGTTCAACGCGCGGATCGGGGCGGTGATCACCGCCGGATCGGCCGCGGTATCGGCGACCGCCGGCCCCGCGGCGGCCAGCAACGGCACCGCGGCCAGCCATGCCAACCCCTGGCGGCGGGAGAGAAAACGAGACAGCATCGGGTATCCTTCACACGTCCCGCCCCGGGGCGCGCCTGGACGCGGCGGGGAGGGCGACGTAAATGGTCCAGTGACGTGACGCCCGCAATATAGGCGGCGTGCCGCGCCGATACACCCCGCCCGGGAGGGGCGATCCAGCGACGTTGTAACGAGTTGTAATGGGTGCCGCTCACGCGCGCCCAGCCGTGCCTATGTGTAGCGCGAAGCCTTGGTCCAACCGCTCCCGGAGACCGATGTGACGAACGCCCTGTTGCGCCTTGCCGACCGCCTCGCCGCCCGCGCCGGCCTGTTGGACCGGAGCTTCCCCGCCGCCCGCCTGCTCGCGCGCGCCGGGCTCGCGGACGATCCCGAGCTGGCCGAGGCGCTCGGCCGCCTGCTCGACGCCTGCGCCGCCGAATCGGCGCTCAGCGTGGTCGGGCGGATCGCCACCGCGTGGGATACAAGCCGGCTGCTGGGGAACCTCGCGCGGCTCGCCACCGAGGAGGCGCGCGATCCGGGGGTTCTCGCCGAGCCGCTGTCCGCCCCCATCTTCATCACCGGCCTGCCCCGCAGCGGCACCAGCTTCCTGCACCGTCTGTTGCTGGAGGATCCCGACAACCACGCGCCACGGGTCTGGCAGACCATCGCCCCCTATCCGCAACCGGGCCGGCCGGACCGGCGTATCGCCGCGGTGGAGCGGCAGCTGGCCGCCTTCGCCCGGCTCGCGCCCGAGTTTCCCGGGCTGCATCCGCTATCCGCCACCTCGCCGCAGGAATGTTCCGAGATCGGCGCGCATGTCTTTCGCAGCCTGCGCTTCGACACCACCTACCATATGCCCTCGTATCGCGCGTGGCTGGACGCCGGGGCGCAGCTGCCGGCGTATCGGTTCCAGCGGCGGTTCCTTCAGCATCTTCAGCATCAGCGCCCGGCGGGCGCGGCGCCCGGGCGGTGGGTGTTGAAATGTCCCGACCACGTGTTCGCGCTGGCCGAGCTCAGGGAAGCGTTCCCGGATGCGCGGCTGGTGTTCGTGCATCGCGATCCGGTGAGTGTGGTGCTGTCGGTGGCGCGGCTGACCGAGGTGTTGCGCCGCCCGTTCACCCGCCGGATCGACCGGCTGGCGATCGGCCGGCACGAGGCGGCCCGCTGGCACGACGGCGCGGCGCGGATGATCCGCGCCGCCGCCGACCCGCGCATCTGCCACATCCATTACCAGGCGCTGACCGCCGATCCGCTGGGGACAGCGCGGCAGGTGTACCGGCATTTCGGCCTCCGCCTGCCCGCCCCGGCCAAGGCCGCGATCGCCCGCATGGCGGCGCGCGAGCCGAACGGCGGCTACGCGCACGAGGCCTATCGCTTCGCCGATTACGGGCTGGACCCGGCCGCCGAGCGCGCCCGTTTCGGCGACTACACCCGGTTTTTCGACATCGCGACCGAGGACGGGCCGCCGCGGCGAGTGGCCCCGATGCTGCCGCGCGCGGCCTGACCGCGGGTTTCGCCGCCCAAGCGGCACGGCTATAGGCCCGCCATGCGTCGCCTGATGGTCATCCTGCTGCTCCTGGCGGCCGCCTTCGCGGGGCGGCCGGCGCGGGCCGCGTCCACCGCCGCCACCCGCCATGCGCACGTGCGCCTGCTGGCCGATGCGGCCGCGGCGACCCCCGGCCACGCCTTCACCCTGGGGCTGCGCTTCCGGCTGCATCCCGGCTGGCACATCTATTGGCGCAACCCGGGCGCGGCCGGCGAACCCCCATCCTGGCGCCCCATCGTTCCCCCCGGCAGCCAGGTCGGCCCGGTCGCCTGGCCCGCGCCCGGGGTGGTGCGCGAGGGCCCGCTGGTGACCTATGCCTATACCGGCCAAGTCCTGCTGACCCGGCGCATCCGCCCGCCCGGCGCGAGGCCGCCGGGCAGCGCCGGGTTCATCGTCTCGGTGCCGGCGCACTGGCTGATCTGCAAGGACATCTGCGTCCCGGAGCGCGCCGATCTGACGCTCCGCCTGCCTTGGGGGGGGGGCAGCGGCCTCGGACCATGCGGGCGCCTTCGCCGCCGCCGCGGCTGCGC
>JAKBCO010000308.1 GCA_021807785.1 Pseudomonadota bacterium | reverse complement strand
GCACCCGCGCCGCCGCCGCCGCCGACGCCGCCCCCGCCCCCCGCGCCGCCTCCGCCGCCGCCGCCGCCCGTGCCGGCCGCGCCGCCGCCGGTCGCGCCGCCGCCGCCGCCGAAGCCGCCCGCCGCCAGCGTGCCGCCCACTCCGCCGCCGCCGGCGTGCCCGGTGCCGGCGCTGCCGCCGCCGCCATAGGCGCCGCCGGCCAGCGTCCCGCTCGCGGTGACCCCCGGCTGACCGGGACCGGCGCCGCGCACCCGGCCTGCGCCCCCCGCCTGAACCAAGCTGCCGCCACTGGCGAGCGCGCCAATCCCGCCGCCCCCGCCATAGTAGTTCCCACCGGTCCCGGTCGCTCCCGATCCGCCCTTGCCCCCCATTCCGCCGCCGCCGCCATAGCCCGCGCCACCGCCGGCGCCGCCGGTGCCGCCCTGCGCCTGATCGTCCAGGAACCCGACACCGGACAGCACCGCGAGACCGCCCGCCGTCACCAGCGACCCGTCCGTCGCGGTGTAGGAACCGGCCACGAACAACCCGCCGCCCAGCCCCGCCCCGCCGCCACCACCGCTGGCGCCCGCGCCGCCCGCCCCTCCCGTCGCCACCGCATCCGCGATGGTTAGGTTCTGGGCGTCCAAGGTGCCCTGGAACAGCAGCAGCCCGCGATGGGTTCCGGCGCCGTCGATGGTGTAACCCTGGCCCACCAGCGCGAGCGTGTCGCCGGCGGCGAGATTGATCGCCCACAGATCGGCGCCGAGGGCGATGTTCGCGCCCAAAGTGACCGCATAATACGTGCCGGCGGCGGCCGAGACCCCGCCCTGATCTATCGCGGCCAGGAAGCTGTTCAGGCCCAGCTCGGTGGTGACGGTCCCGCCATTGACCGGGCTGTCGACCGCGGGGCTGCCGACCAGCGCGCTGCCGACCAAGGGGCTGCTGACCGGCGCGGCTTGCCCCGTGATGGAGGCGGGGGCAAGTGCTGCGACCGGGGTGGCCGCCGGCGCCCCAACCCCGATCACCACCGGCAGCTCCGGCCATAGATCCAGCGCCGGATTGATCCAGGCCTGCCCACCCAGCGTGAAACCCTGCGTCAGCGTCATCGCCTTGTCCCTCCATGGGTGATCGCGCCGCCGATGCCCCGCCGGATACCGCACCGCCGCCGCGATCAGGTTCGCCTTCCCCGCCAGTCCGCCCCGAATGCCGGTACCGATCGATTCCGACCGAAACCGCTATCCGCGATGGCGTAACGCTTGCCTGCCCGTCCCCGGCTTTCGACAAAACGCACCCGGGCCGGTGTCGTCCGTGGTATGCTGCCAGCCGGACGCCGGCTTCGTGTGCTCGGGACGCCCCACGACCAGGACTCTGGACTAGGCGCGCCAGCGCCCGATCGAGATTAAGATTGCGTCATCTCTCCCGCCGCACATTGCCGCCGGCGTGCTTGTTGCTTACCCGTCTCTCAAGCTCCCACATTGCGTAGCGTAGCCCGATGACCGGCACGACCGAATTGCCGAGCGGATCAAAACCACCACTTTCCGGATCAATCTTGCTCCGGCCGGGGCTGTGGCGGTCGGTCGCGGGACCTCGGGGCAGCGGATGAGCGCGCGGGGCGGCCACGACCCGATCGACGCGCTGGCCCCGCTGCTGCGGGTCAGCCCGGAAGTGCAGGCGGTCTGCCGCTTCGGCCAGCAATGGCGGTCCGACCATGCGGTCCCCGAGCCGGTCGGCTGGGCCGCGTTCCACTTGGTGATCGCCGGCAGTTGCGTGCTGGATGTCGGTGACAGCCCGCCGGTCGCGCTGGCCGCCGGCGACATCGCGCTGTTGCCGCATGGCGAGGCACATGCCGTGCGCGGCAGCACCACCCCGCCCGACCGGATGGGCGTCCCCAATCTGCGCGTCGTCGACGCCGACGGAATGGAGCTGCGCAGCAACGACGCCGAGCCGGAGGCGGAGCTGGTCTGCGGACGACTGCGGTTCCACCAGCTACCCGGCAACCTCGCCCGGGCGGTGCTGCCGGCGCTGATCGTGCTGCGCACCACCGCAGATCCCGCGGTGGTCGCGTCGCGCGCGTTGCTGCTGGCGATCAAGCACGAACTGGGCGCGCTCGGTCCGGGTTCGCGCGCGATCTGCGAGGACCTGGCAAGCGCGCTGATGGTGATGCTGCTGCGCGAGCACTTCCGGCTGGACGCGGCCCGCCAGGGGCTGCCGCGACTGCTCAGCGAACCGCAGACAGCGCGCGCGGTCGTTGCCATGCTGGAGGAGCCGGGCCGGGACTGGCATCTGGATGACCTCGCGTCGGTCGCCAATTCCTCGCGCGCCAACCTGGTGCGGGATTTCCGACGTCTGGCGGCGATGACGCCGATCGGTTTTTTGACCGATCTGCGCCTGACGCTGGCGCGGCACCGGCTGGCCGCGTCGACCCGGCCGCTTGGCGAGATCGCCGAGGAGGCGGGATATCAGTCGGTATCCGCCTTCAGTCGCGCGTTCCAGCGTCGGTTCGGTCGGGCGCCGGGCGAGATCCGCCGCACCCGGGCGGACTGAGCGGGCAGTCACGAAACCGCCGCTGAGCGCCCTGACGGGACCGTCACGCCGGCCACAGGAAATCGGTGGGGTTCGGCGTTTTCAGTTTCACCCCGAACTGGCGTGCCGGCGGTTCTGTTCCCCCAAAGGTGTGCGCGCCAAAGCGACCGCCAAAGGTCTGGCGCAGGCATGCCACTTATCCACGGCGGCTGCCACCGAGGTAGTCACCATGGTGGCTCCGGATAGGATTGGGTCGCACCCGGCAACCCACGGTACTCCCAACAGCCGACCTGATAACCGCCCAACTGCTCGATCCTGACGACCAAGTATCACTAAGGAAGGTCTGATCAGCGGGTTCCTGATGGCCCAGATCACGCCGTCCGCCACGGGATGGCTCAAGAATGCCTCGATAGGCACGAAATTCCCGTCATTTCGCTCGCGTCCGCGGCCACAAGCCGTGTTTCGGACGCACGTCTCCCGTCAGGTCCGCAATCGGTCGCGCACCAGGAACAGGTTGGCCAGCGCACAGGTCACGAACAGCCGGTGCGCGTTCTTGTCCAGCCCCCGGTAGCGGACCTTGGTGAAGCCGAACACGCGCTTGATTACCCCGAAGCAGTGCTCGACCTTGGCCCGCACCTTCGACTTGGTGCGGT
>JAKBCO010000307.1 GCA_021807785.1 Pseudomonadota bacterium | reverse complement strand
GCGCAGCGCGGCCATGGCGGCGCGCGCGGCCCGCTCGAACTCCGCCAGCCCGTAGCCGCCGGCCAGCCCGGCCATGGCGTGCAGCGCCGCCGCCGCCGCCGCCGCATCGCCCGCGGCCAGCGCCGCGCGCAGCCCCGCGAGCCGGGCGGCGAGCTCGGCCAGGCAGTCCTCGGCCGCCCGCGCCAGCGCGGCGGGGGTCAGGGTCTCGCGCAATTCACGCAGCCTTGCCTCGGACAGCACGGCGCCGGGCTTGGTCCGGCCGGCATGGCGGGCCAGCGCCGCCAGCAGGACCGCGCGCGCCGCCGGCTTGGCGAGGATCTCGTCAACCCCGGCGGCCAGGGCGGCGGCTTGCTCCTCGGCACCGATATGCCCGCTGAGCGCGATCACCGGCACCGTCCCGGCCGGCCCGGGCAAGGCGCGGATCCGCCGCGTCGCCGCCATCCCGTCCAGCACCGGCAGATCGAGGTCCATCAGCACCACATCGAACTGCTCGGCGGCGGCGGCGCGGGCGGCGGTGGCGCCGTCTCCGGCTTCGGTGACGGCGCAACCCTCCCGGCGCAGCATGGTCGCGGTCACCAGCCGGCTGGCGGCGACGTCCTCGGCGAGCAGGATGCGCAGCCCGGCGTCTTGGGGCAGGCCGGGCGCCGCCACCGGAGCGAGCGGCAAGGTGAACCAGAACACGTTGCCCGCGCCCCCGGGGGCGACGTCGTGGCCGATCTCCCCGCCCATCGCGGTCACCAGCTCGCGGCAGATCGCGAGGCCCAGCCCGGTGCCCTCGGCGCCCGGCTCGCCGGTGCCGGCGAAGGGCTGGAACAGCTGCGCGCGGCGCTCCGGCGGGATGGTCGGGCCCGGGTCGGTCACCACGATGCGCAAGCGGTCGCCGGCGCCGGCGGCGGTCAGGCGCACCACGCCGGGATCGGCGAATTTCACCGCGTTGGAGAGCAGGTTGGCGACCACCTGGCAGAGCCGCTCCGGGTCTGCCTCGATGCGGGCGGGCAGCGCCGGGTCGGGGGTGAAGACGAGGCGGATGCCGCGCTCGGTGGCGCCGGGGGCGAGCATGGCGAGCGCCTGGCCGAGCGGCACCCGCGGATCGACGCCGACCGGGCTCAGGATGAGCCGGCCGGCCTCGAAGCGCGAGACGTCGAGGATATCGGCCAGCAGCCGGCGCAGGCTGGTGCCGGCCTCGCGCATCCCGGCCCGCACCGGCGCGTCGGCCGGGCCGGTGTCGGCCAGCAGGTCGAGCCCGGTCAGCAGCGCCTGCAACGGCGTGCGGATCTCGTGGCTGACCATGGCGACGAAGCGGGATTTGGCGTCGTTGGCGGCCTCGGCGGCGGCGCGCGCCTCGGCCAGGGCCTGATCGGCGCGGCGGCGGTCGCTGATGTCGGTGAAGAGGGCAACGAAGCCGCCGTCGGGCAGCCGCTCGCGGCGGATCTCGACCCAGCGCCCGTCCGGGCGGCGGCGTTCGAACCGGCCATAGGCGCGGCCGGCGTGATAGAGGGCGATCCGGCGGGCGATTTCGGCCTCGCCCGCCTCGGGGCCGAACTCGCCCGCCTCGGCCTGGGCGCGCAGCATCGCCTCGATGGTGGTGCCGGGGCGCAGCAGCGGCGGCGGCAGGCCGGCCAAAGCGGCGACCTGCGGGTTGCAGGCCACCATCCGAAGGCCGGCGTCCATCATGATGACCCCCACCGGCAGCCCGGCGAGCAGCCCCTCGAGCTGGGCGGTTTTCGCGTCGGCCTGGGTCTTGGCCCGCGCCAGCGCCGCGTTGGCCTCGGCCAGGGTGGCGCGGTCGCGGGTCATGCGCCGCTCCCGCCGCAGCATGGCCTCGATCTCGCCCAGCACCACCAGCGCGGCGAGGAAGATCAGGGCGGAGATGGCGATGGCGAGGCGGCGGTTTCCCCATGCGGCAGTGGTGATCGGCGCCAGCGCCGGGCGCTGGTCGCGCAGGATGGCGATCGCGAGCGGGTGGCCCGGGATGGCGGCGCGGGCCAGCAGGACGGGCGCGAGTCCCGGGGCGGGGCGGAACAGTCCGGCGGACGAGGTGCCGAGCACCCAGGCGCCGGGGCGCGGGAGGTCACCGGCAGCGGCCGGGATCCGGAAGCGGACTCGCCCGTTGCTCGTGTCGATCAGCGCCAGCACGCTGCCCGCCGGCAGGTTGGCCACCACCAGCGGCGCCATCAGGGCGCGCAGGGGCACATCGAGCACCAGCTGGCGGCCCGCGCCGAGCCGGTGGCGGAGGCGGACGGACCGCGGCAGCGGCGTCAGCTTCCGGCCGACCAGCGCCGGGTCGCTGGCCTGACGCACCCGCCCCGAGGCGCCGATCAGCGCGACCCGCCCGCCCGCCGGCGGCAGCAGCGGCGCGGCGGCGACGGCGGCGCGGAGGTCGAAGCCGGGGCCGGCGCGGTCGGCATCGAGGGCGAGGAGGGTAAGCAGGCCCTCGGCCTCGATCAGCCGGTGGCGAAAGGCGGCCGCGGCGAGGGTGGCCTCCCCGGTCAGGCGGGAGAGGGCATGATCGATCGCGACACGGCGCTCGGTGCGAAGGGCGCGCAGGGTATTGGCCCAGGTGAGACCGATCAGCAGCGCGGCGACCACCAGGGTGGCGACCGACCAGCCGAGGCGGGCGCGCAGCCCGCTCCGTCCCCCGAGGGGGAGGCGGGTTTGCCGGGCGATGGCGAGCGCCTGAGCTTCGGTCATGGGAACCCTGGTTCGGGCCTTGCGTCGGGCCGGGAAGCGCCGGGCCGATGTAGCTTGGCGGGCCGGCACGGGACAACCGGAACGCGACCATAATCGCCTTCCGGCTACCAGGAGTTTCAATCGCCGGATTTTGGCGAAATTGCCGTGGGTTTTTTGGCGGGCCCGGGGGCCATGGCCCCCGGGCCCGCCACCCCCCGCCGTGAAGCCCCCCGTCGTGGCTGCCGCGGCCCCCCGTCGCGGTCGCCCCCCGTCCTGGCCGGGCTTGACCCGGCCATCCGCCCGAGCACGTGCCCGCCCGGGACCATCGCCGGCCACAGGACCAGTGTTAACCCCCCATTAGCAAAAAAGTCCTTGCCGTCGTGCCGCCGTTGTTCTATCTTCTGCCCGCATTCAACAACCCAGGACCCGCCCACCCCGCCATGCCGCCCCGCCCCGTCACCCAGTTCCTGACCCATGTCGGCACGCTCCTCACCGCGCTGCTCACCCG
>JAKBCO010000078.1 GCA_021807785.1 Pseudomonadota bacterium | reverse complement strand
GTCACGCCGGAGATGTTCGCCGACCGGTTCGACCAGATCGGCGATCTCGCCACTGCCCAGCCCTATACCGGGTTGATGGGCAATGTGGAGCGGCAGCTGCGCGCGATCGGGCGCATCCGGTGAGGCGATGGCTGCTGGCCTTTCTGCTCGCCGCCACGCCGGCCATCGCGGCGCCGGTGTTGATCGCGCGCCCCGATGTCGCGCCCGGGGTGGCGGCGTTTCCGCGCCTCCGGGCGGTCCCGGCCGATCATGCCGCGGCGCGCATCAACGCCGCCCTCGCCGCCGGCGACCGGCGGGTGCGCGCCATTGCCGCCTCCTGCGGCCACTGGACGCGGGGTGTCGCGGTGCGCGCGCGCGGGCCGCGCTACCTGACCGTGCTGGCGCGGGATTCCTGGTATTGCGGCGCCTATCCGGACACCGACATCGTCGCCCTGACTTATGACCTGGGCAGCGGTGCGCCGGTGAACTGGGCCGGGCTGCTGGGGCCGCGGGTGGTGGCCGCGGCGAAGCTGGATACCGCCGGCGACGGCACCAGGGTCGGCGCGGCCGTGTCGGCGCCGCTGGCGCGCTGGTATGCCCGCGCGGCCCTGGCCGCACCCGGGGTGCCGAAAGCCTGCGCCCCGGTGCTGGGGACGGCGGGGCTCGGGTTCCAGCTGTGGATCGATGCGCGGGCCCACGGGCTCGGCATCGCCGCCGCCGGGCTGGCGCATGTGGTGGCGGTGTGCGGCCCGTCGTTGGTGGTGCCGGCGGCGGCGCTGCGCGCGATGGGGGCCAAGCCCACGATCCTGGCGGCCCTCGCCGCGGCCCGGCCATAGCCAGGGACGGGGCGGGCCTTGTAGCCTGCCGCCTCCAGCGTCCCGGGGGAGGGAACGATGCCGTTGCCGGCCGACACCGATGCCACCACGCCGCGCCATCTGCGCGACAGATACGCCATCGTCGGCGTGGGCGAGACGCCCTACACCCGCGGCTCCGGCCGCAGCACCCGCGCCATGGGCACCGCGGCGGTGCGCGCGGCGATCGCCGATGCCGGGCTCAAGCCCGCCGAGATCGACGGGATGCTGTCCTATCAGAGCGGGGATTCCACCTTCGCGCCCTTCATCGCCGGGGATCTGGGCATCCGGCTGAATTTCTACATGGACGTCTTCGGCGGCGGATCCTCGACCGAGGCGCTGATCGGCATCGCCATCGGCGTGATCGCGGCCGGCATGTGCAAGACAGTGGCGATCTTCCGCTCCATGAACGGCTATTCGCAGGTGCGGATCGGCGGCACCGGGGCGCGCTCGGCCCCGCCGGTCAACGGCGACATGCTGCATTCGCGCGCCTATGGCTGGCAGAGCGCGGGGCAGATGTTCGCGCCCACCTTCATGCGCCACATGCATGACTACGGCACCAGGCCCGAGCAGGTGGCGATGGTGAAGGTGGTGCATTCGGAGCACGCCTCCAGCAATCCGAAGGCGCTCTACAAGAAGCGCTATACGGTGGAGGAGGTGCTGGCCAGCCGCTTCATCTGCAAGCCGCTGCATCTGCTGGATTGCTGCGTGGAGACCGACAACGCCACCGCGATCATCGTCACCTCGGCCGAGCGGGCGCGCGACCTGCGCCATCCTCCGGCGCTGATCCGCGCGGTCGCCGGGCGGGTGAACAAGCCGCGGCTCGACATGCACTACCAGCACGGGCCGATCTCGACCGTGGCGGGTCATTACGCGAAGGACATCCTCTGGCCGAATGCCGGGGTGGGGCCGGAGGATATCGACCTCACCGGCGCCTACGACGCCTTCACCTTCACCACCATGCTGCAACTCGAGGATTACGGGTTCTGCAAGAAGGGCGAGGGCGGGGACTATGTGTCCTCCGGCATCACGCGGCTGGGCGGACGGCGGCCCAACAACACCTCGGGCGGGCATCTCTGCGAGGGCTATACCCACGGGATGAACATGGTGATCGAGAACGTGCGCCAGCTGCGCCACGACGTGGACGATTCCTGCCCCGTCGGGCCGGACGGGCGGCGGGTGCATACCCATGATTACCGGGAGGGCGGCTGCCGGCAGGTGAAGGGCGCGGAGGTGAGCGCCAATCTGGGCTGGGCGATGCCGGGCACCGGCTCGGCCATGGTCATGCGGCGCGGCTGAGGGAGGGAACGATGGGGATCGCGGCCGACTACCTGGGCATGTCGTTGCGGATCGACGACGTGGACCACGAGAATCTGGATTATTTCGCCCATTGCGCGGAACATCGGTTCCATCTGCAACGCTGCGACGATTGCTCGCTGCTGCGCTATCCGCCGACCACCGCCTGCCCGTGGTGCGCCAGCCCGAACGCGAGCTGGGCCCCGGTGGAAGGGCGCGGGACGGTGCATTCCTATACGGAAGTGCATCACGCCATCCAGCCGCAGTTCCGCCCGTTCACGCCCTATCTGGTGCTGCTGGTGGAACTCGATACCCAGGCCGGCCAGCCCTCCGCGCATGAGGCGCTGCGGGTGGTGGGCAATCTGGTCACGCCCGACGGGCAGCTCGCGCCGCCGGAGCTGGTGGCGCGGGTGGGGATCGGCTCGCGGATGCGGATGGTCTTCACCGATGTGGGCGAGGGGATCGCGCTGCCGCAATGGACGCTGGATGAGGCGGGGGCGCAGCCGGCGGCGCCGTGGCGGTACCCGGGGTAGGGCGGCGCCGCGGGGCGGCCCGGCGGGTCAGATCCCCGCCCCCTCGCTGAAGGTCTCGGCCAGGGCCGCCCGCAGCGCCGCTACCGTCTCGCCGAGCCCGGCCCGGGCGCGCGGCCGCGCCAGCCCGACCGTCATGTCGCGCACCACCCGCGCCGGACTGCCCGAGAGCAGCAGCACCCGGTCGGCGAGATAGGCCGCCTCGTCGAGATCATGGGTCACGAACAGCACCGAGGCGCCGCTCTCCCGCCAGACCCGGGTGAGCTCGTCTTGCAGCAGATGGCGGGTGATCGCATCGAGCGCGCTGAACGGCTCGTCCATCAGCAGCAGGTCGGGTCGCACCGCCAGCGCCCGCGCGAGCCCCACCCGCTGGCGCTGCCCGCCCGAGAGTTGCGAGGGAAACCGCAGCGCCTGCTCGGCGAGCCCCACGAGGTCCAGCGCCGCCGCGACCCGCGCCCGCCGCGCGGCGGCATCCAGCCGCAGCCCCTCCAGCCCGAAGGCCACGTTGCCGGCGACCCGCCGCCACGGCAGCAGCCGCGCATCCTGGAAGACCAGCGCGACCGCTCGCCGGTCCGCCGCCGGCGTGGCGTGCAGCACCACGCTGCCCGCCGCCGGCCGCGCCAGCCCGGCGATCACCCGCAGCAGGGTGGATTTCCCCACCCCGGAAGGGCCGACCACGGCGGTGAAGCCGCCGCGCGGCAGGTCGAGGTCGAGCCCCGCCAGCACCGGCCGCCCCGCCGCATCCCCGGGATGGGCGAAGGCGAGGCCACGGAGCGAGACGATCGGCGCCGCCGTCACGCGCGGGTCCAGACCAGCAGCCGGCGGCTCACCCGCTCGAAGGCGAAATCGGTGATCCCGTAGAGCAGGGCGATGGTCAGCATGTAGAGGACCAGGATATCGGTCGCGAGCAGCCCGGCGGCCTCGTTCATCCGCTGGCCGATGCCGGGAATGCCGAAGAGCTCGGCCGCCACCACCGCCATCCAGCCCTGCCCGAGCCCCGCGCGCACCCCGGCGAGAATCCCGGGCGAGGCGGCCGGCAGCACCACCGCCGTGAGCCGCCGCCAGGCTCCGCCCTGACCGAAGGCGGCGGCGAGTTCAAAGAGCCCGGGGTCGATCGCCCGCACCGCCGCCTCGGCGGCGAAATAGTTGAGCCAGAAGACGCCGATGCCGATGATGAACCCGGCCGCCGTCTGCGAGGGGCCGAACCAGATCAGCGCGAACGGGATCCAGGCCAGCGGCGGGATCGGCCTCAGCAGCCGCGCCACCCAGGCCTGGGACGCGGCGAAGCTGGGCGAGAGCGCCACCGCCACGCCCACGGCGATGCCGAGCGCGCTGCCGGCGGCCACCCCGGCCGTGTAATGGGTCAGGCTCGCCAGCACCGCAGCCGGCCATTCGCCGTTGCGGAGCTCCGAGAGAAACGCCGCCGGCACCTGGCTCGGGGCGGGAACGAAGGCCGCCGGCAGCAGCCCGCCGCGGACCGAGGCTTCCCAGACCCCCAGGAACGCGGCCAGGCCGGCGGCCGACGCCCAGTGCGATCGCTTCACTTCGCGGCCAGGAAGAACGACGGGTCGAACATCCCGGTCACGTCGCTGACCGGGGCCATGTGATCCAGCCGGCTCTGATAGGCCGCCAGCTTCACCGTCGCGGCCAGGATCGCGCGCGGATCGGCGATCGGGTTCATCGAGGCCGAGGTGACCGCCTTGAACAGGGTCGCCTCGGTCAGCAGCCCCTTGCCCATGGTGCGCGCGAGGTCCGCCGCCGCGCGATGCGGATGCGCGCGCAGGAGCGCGGTCGCGCGGACATGCAGATCGACCAGGGTCTGCACCGCGGCGCGGTCGCGGTCCACCAGCTGGCCGGTCACCGCCAGGACCGCGCCCGGCTGGCCGGGGAACATCGCCGCCCCGCGCACCAGCACAAGCGCCGTCTTGTCGCGCTCCTCCACCAGGGTGATCGCGGGTTCCAGGGTGGAGGCGGCGTCCACCGCCCCGGTCAGCAGGGCCTGTTGCAGCCGGTTCTCGCCGAAGCCCAGGACTTGCACGTCGGCCGGTGCCACATGCGCGACCCGATCGAGCCAGTAGTGCAGGACCGTATCCGGCACCGCGCCCTTGGGCAGGGTGGCGATCTTCACCGGCCGGCCGGCGGCGCGATGGAAGGCGGCGAAGGCGGCGGCCGGATTCGCCGCCTTCGCCCAGGCGGCGGCGAAGGCGCCGCGGCCGAGCAGGGCGATCTGATCGATCCCGTTGGCCGCCACCACCCGCAGGTCCACCCCATGGGCGCGCGCCACCAGCGCCGGGCCGATGCCGATATAGGCGACGTCGAAGCGCCCGGAGGCGAGCGCCTGCACCATCGCCGGGCCGGAGGAGAAGCTGGTGGTCACCAGATCGAGCCCCCGCGCGCGGGCCCAGCCCTCGGCCTGGATCACGAAGAGCTGGGCCATCGGCAGGATCGGGATATAGGCGACCCGGAGCGTGGTTGCGGCCCGCGCGCGCGGGATCAGCGCGGCGGCGGCGAGCGCCGGCAGCAAGGCGCGGCGAGACAGGGGGACGGTCATGGGCTCGGGTTCCTGCGGGGTGGGCGGCATCTACGGTCGGACCGCCGCTGCCGCAAGGGAGCAGTTGCGAATGCGATGATGTTTGCCGCGCGAGCGCATGGCGGAGCAAAAACCGCCACGCCCGGGATCGGGCGGGAAAAATCTACATCCGGAACAGCCCGAACCTTGTCGGCGGAATGGGGGCGTGCAGCGCCGCCGCCAGCGACAGCGCCAGCACCCGGCGGGTATCGGCCGGGTCGATGATGCCGTCGTCCCAGAGCCGCGCCGAGGCGAAGACCGGCTTTCCCTTGGCATCGTATTCGGCCCGGATCGGGTCCTTGAACGCCGCCTCGGCATCCGCGTCGGCGAAATTGCCGCGCACGGTGGCGAGCACGCTCGCCGCCTGCTCGCCGCCCATCACCGAGATGCGGGCATTGGGCCAGAGCCACAGGAAGCGCGGGTCGTAGGCGCGCCCGCACATGCCGTAATTGCCCGCCCCGAAGGAGCCGCCGACGATCACGGTGAGCTTCGGCACCGCGGCGGTGGCGACCGCGGTCACCAGCTTGGCGCCATCGCGCGCGATCCCGCCGGCCTCGTATTTCCGCCCCACCATGAAGCCGGTGATGTTCTGCAGGAACAGCAGCGGAATCCGCCGCTGGCAGCAGAGTTCGATGAAATGCGCGCCCTTCAGCGCGGATTCCGAGAACAGGATGCCGTTATTGGCGAGGATGCCCAGCGGATAGCCATGCAGATGCGCGAAGCCGCAGACCAGGGTGGTGCCGTAGAGCCGCTTGAACTCGTCGAACTCCGAGCCATCGACCAGGCGGGCGATCACCTCGCGCGCGTCGTAGGGGGTGCGCAGATCGGCCGGGACCACGCCGTGCAGCTCCGCCGGGTCGTGAAGCGGCTCGACCGGAGCGCGCTGGGTGACGGCCGGCGCCGGCGCCGGACCAAGGCCGGCGATGATGCGCCGGCAGATCGCCAGCGCGTGGCGATCGTCATGGGCGTAATGATCCACCACGCCGGAGACGCGGGCGTGGACGTCCGCCCCGCCCAGCTCCTCGGCGGTGACGTCCTCGCCGGTCGCCGCCTTCACCAGCGGCGGGCCGCCCAGGAAGATCGTGCCCTGGCGGCGGACGATCACGCTCTCGTCGGCCATCGCCGGCACATAGGCCCCGCCGGCGGTGCAGGAGCCCATCACCGCGGCGATCTGCGGGATGCCCTCGGCCGACATGTTGGCCTGGTTGAAGAAGATGCGGCCGAAATGCTCGCGGTCGGGGAAGATGTCCTCCTGCAACGGCAGGAAGGCGCCGCCGGAATCGACCAGGTAGATGCAGGGCAGGCGGTTGGCGCGCGCGATCTCCTGCGCGCGCAGGTGCTTCTTCACCGTCATCGGCAGGTAGCTGCCGCCCTTCACCGTGGCATCGTTGGCGACGATCACGCATTCGCGCCCCGAGACACGGCCGATGCCGGTGACGATGCCCGCCGCCGGCGCCTCGTTGCCGTACATGCCGTATGCCGCCAGCTGCGAGAGTTCCAGGAACGGCGTGCCCGGGTCCAGCAGCGCGGCGACGCGATCGCGCGCCAGCAGCTTGCCGCGCGCCTGGTGGCGGGCGCGGGCGCCCGTGCCGCCGCCCAGGGCGACCTCGGCGGCCATGGCGCGCAATTCGGCCACCAGCGCTTCCATGGCGGCGGCGTTGGCGGCGAACTCGCCGCCGCGCGGGTCCAGGCCTGAGCGCAGGACGCTCATGCGGTCTCCGCGAACAACTCGCGCCCGATCAGCATCCGGCGGATTTCCGAGGTACCGGCGCCGATCTCGTAAAGCTTCGCGTCGCGCAGCAGCCGCCCGGTGGGGTAGTCGTTGATGTAGCCGTTGCCGCCCAGGCACTGGATCGCGTCCAGCGCCATCGCGGTGGCGCGCTCGGCGGCGAACAGGATCGCCCCGGCGGCATCCTTGCGCGTGGTCTGGCCGCGGTCGCAGGCCTTCGCGACGGCGTAAACATAGGCGCGCGCCGCGTTCATGGTGGTGTACATGTCCGCGAGCTTGCCCTGGATCAGCTGGAACTCGCCGATCTTGCGGCCGAACTGCTCGCGCTCGTGGACATAGGGCACCACCGCGTCGAGACACGCCTGCATGATCCCGAGCGGCCCGCCGGCCAGCACCGCGCGTTCGTAGTCGAGGCCGCTCATCAGGATGCGCACCCCCTCGCCCTCGGCACCCATCCGGCAGTCTTCCGGAACCTCGCAATCGATGAAGACCAGCTCGGCGGTGTTGGAGCCGCGCATGCCGAGCTTGTCGAGCTTGGGTCCGGGGGCGAATCCCGCGAACCCTTTCTCGATCAGGAACGCCGAGATGCCGCGCGGCCCTGCCGCCGGGTCGGTCTTGGCATAGACCACCAGCACGTCGGCATCGGGGCCGTTGGTGATCCACATCTTCGACCCGTTGAGCACGTAACGATCACCGCGCTTCTCCGCCCGGAGCCGCATCGAGACCACGTCGGACCCAGCCCCCGGTTCCGACATCGCCAGCGCGCCGATCGCGGTACCGGCGATCAGGCCGGGGAGGTAGCGGCGCTGCTGCGCCGCGCTGCCGTTGCGGCGGATCTGGTTCACGCAGAGGTTGGAATGCGCGCCGTAGGAAAGCCCGACCGCGGCGGAGGCGCGGGAGATCTCCTCCATCGCCACCACGTGCTCCAGATAGCCCATGCCGGCGCCGCCGAGCCCCTCCTCCACCGTGATCCCGAGCAGGCCGAGCGCGCCCATGCGCGGCCAGAGCTCCGGGGGAAAGGCGTTCTCGCGGTCGATCGCGGCGGCGCGCGGGGCGAGCTCGGCGGCGGCGAAGGCGGCGACCGTCTCGCGCAGCATGTCGGCGGTTTCGCCGAGACCGAAATCGAGGCCGGGTAGGCGGTTGGGCAATCCAGGCATGGGCGAGGTCCGGTTGGGCAGCGCGCCAGCATGACCGAAGCCGGCGGCGGGGTGAAGCTTGTCAACCGGACGCCGCCACCCGGCGCCCCAGCGCCGCCAGCGCGGCACGCAGCTCGCCGTCGGGCAGGCCGGCGAGGCGTGCCTCCAGCGCCGCCAGCGCCGCCGGATCGGGCGCGGGCGGCGCGGCGGGGGCGCGGGCGGGCGGGGCCAGATCCTGGGTGAACCGCAGCCGCTGCACCACCGTCCCGCCCAGCGCGGTGTTGATCCGTTCCAGCAGCGATCCAGCCAGATGTTGCAACTCCAGCGCCACCGGTCCCGCGCAGGCCAGGGTCAGGGTGCCCGCCGTCAGCCGCCGCGGCACCGCGACCCGCGCCAGCCCGGGCCCGACGATCTCCGCCCAATCGGCCAGCAGCTGCGCGGCGGCGGGGGCGCGGCGCCGATAGGCGGGGCGGGTCACGCCGGGCACCAGGGCCGCCAGCGCCCGCGGCCCATAGACGTGCCGGGCCGGCGTTGCCATAGACGCGCGCGTGTCGGACCCCGCCATCACCCCTCCGCCGGCCGGCGCGTTGCTGGCCTGGTATGACCGTCACCGCCGGGTGCTGCCCTGGCGCGCCGCCGCCGGCGCAACCCCCGACCCCTATCTGGTGTTCCTGTCGGAGGCGATGCTGCAACAGACCACCGTGGCCGCGGTGATACCCTACTGGCACCGCTTCGTCAGCCGCTTCCCGGAGGTGGCGGCGCTGGCGGCGGCGCCGCTCGATGCCGTGCTCGCCGCCTGGGCGGGGCTTGGCTACTACGCGCGGGCCCGCAACCTGCACGCCGGCGCCCGGGCGGTGGTGGCGGCCGGCGGTTTCCCGCGCGATCTGCCCGGGCTGCGCGCCCTGCCGGGGGTCGGCCCTTATACCGCCGCCGCCATCGGCGCCATCGCCTTCGGGCTGCCGGTGGTGCCGGTGGACGGCAATGTGGCGCGCGTCGCCGCCCGGGTCGCCGCCGTCACTACGCCCCTGCCGGCCGCCCGCGCCGCCATCGCCGCCGCCGCCGCTGCCCTGGGCGAGGATACGGAGGCGCGCGCCCGGCCGGGGGATTTCGCCCAGGCGCTGTTTGATCTCGGCGCCCTGGTCTGCACGCCGAAGTCCCCGCGCTGCCTCGGCTGCCCCTGGCGGGACGGGTGCGCGGCCCATGCGCGCGGGATCGCCGCGGACCTGCCGCGCAAGGCGCCGAAGCCGTCGCGCCCGGCCCGGTTCGGCGCGCATTTCTGGCTGACCGATGCCGCCGGGCGGGTGCTGCTGCGCCGCCGCCCGGAATCCGGCCTGCTCGGCGGCATGATGGAACTCCCCGGCACGCCCTGGCGCGCCGCCCCCTGGACCATGGCGGAGGCGCTGGCCGCCGCGCCGCTGCCGGCCGCCTGGCGCGCGCTGGGCCAGGTGCGCCACGGCTTCACCCATTTCACCCTGACGCTCGATCTCTACGCCGCCGAGGCCGCCGCCATCGGCGCCCAGGGCGAGCTGCATCCGGCCGATGCGCTGGCGGGCGCGGCCCTGCCCTCGGTGATGCGCAAATGCGTGGCGCTGGCGCGGGGATGAAGGTCCTCGAGGTCGCCAACGTGGATTTCTCGCTGCGCCAGTTCGTGCTGCCGCTGATGCGCGCCGCGCGCGAAGCCGGCCACGAGGTGATCGGCGTGGCCGCCGACGGTCCGCTGCTGGCCGATCTCCGCGCCGAGGGGTTCCGGGTGGAGACCATCCCCTTCGCGCGCAACCTCTCGCCACGGGCACATCTCACGGCCTTTCTCGCCCTGCGCCGGCTGATCCGCGCCGAGCGACCCGGGATGGTCCACGCGCATATGCCGATCAGCGGCTTCCTGGCGCGGCTGGCCGCGCGCAGCCTGGGGGTGCGGCGGATCGCCTATACCTGCCACGGCTTCCTGTTCAAGCAGGAGGGCAGCCGCGCCCGCCGCGCGGTGGCGTTCGCGATGGAGTGGCTGGGCGGGCGGCTGACCGACGTCTTCCTCACCGTCTCCGTCGAGGAGGCCGCGGATGCGCGCCGGCTGCGCATCTTCGCGAACCCGATCGCGGTGGGCAACGGGCGCGACCCGGCCCGGTTCCGTCCCGACCCGGAGGCGCGCGCCCGGCTGCGCGCCGAGCTCGGCACGCCGGACGGGCGGGTGGTGGTGCTCGCCGTCTCGCGGCTGGTGCGCACCAAGGGCTATCCCGAGCTTGCGGCGGCGATGCGGGCGGTGCCCGAGGCCGAGCTCTGGGTGGTGGGCGAGCGCCTCGCTTCCGACCCCGGCCCCGACATGGTGGCGCTGCTCGAGGCGGCCGGGCTCGGGGCGCGGCTGCGAAGGCTCGGCTATCGCGCCGACATCCCGGCGGTGATGGCGGCGGCCGACATCTTCGCCCTGCCCAGCTATTTCGAGGGGCTGCCGGTCTCGGTCATCGAGGCGATGCTGTGCGGCCTGCCGGTGGTCGCCTCCGACATTCCGGGCCCGCGCGAGCAGGTGATCGCAGGCGAGACCGGGCTGCTGGTGCCGGCCCATGACGCTCCGGCCCTGGCCGCGGCCCTCTCGCGGCTGACGGCGGACGGTGAGCGGCGCGCGCGCATGGGCGCGGCCGGGCGCGCGCGCGCCGCGGACTTGTTCGACGAACGCAAGGTCATCGCCCGGACCCTGGACCTGCTGGGCCTGGGGGTCTAATGCGCCGGCCCATGAGCGACATCGTCCCCATCCGCCGCGCCCTGATCTCGGTTTCCGACAAGACCGGGCTGGTTCCGTTCGCCGCCGCGCTGGCCGCCGCGGGGGTGGAGATTCTCTCCACCGGCGGTTCCGCCACCGCGCTGCGCACCGCCGGCGTGCCGGTCAAGGACGTCTCCGAGCATACCGGCTTTCCCGAGATCCTCGACGGGCGGGTGAAGACCCTGGTGCCGCAGATCCATGGCGGGCTGCTGGGGCGGCGCGATTCCCCCACCCATCAGGCGCAGATGGACGAACACGGCATCTCCCCGATCGATCTGCTGGTGGTCAATCTCTACCCGTTCGAGGCCACCGTGGCGCGCGGCGCGGCGGCCGAGGATTGCGTGGAGAACATCGATATCGGCGGGCCGGCGCTGATCCGCGCGGCGGCGAAGAACCATGATTTCGTCACCGTGGTGATCGAACCGGCGCAGTATGACGCGGTGCTGGCCGAACTCGCCGCCGGCGGCACCACGCTGGCGCTGCGCCGGCGCCTCGCCGGTGCGGCCTATGCCCGCACCGCCGCCTATGACGCCGCCATCGCCGCCTGGTTCGCCGCTGGGCAGGGGGATGTGGTCCAAGGGGATTTGTTCCCCGAACGCTTGACCCTGGCCGGCACCCGCAGCCTCTCGTTGCGCTACGGTGAGAACCCGCACCAGCAGGCCGCGTTCTATGCCACCGCCGCCCGCCCCGGGGTGGCCACCGCGACCCAGGCGCAGGGCAAGGAGCTGTCCTACAACAACCTCAACGACACCGACGCCGCCTATGAATGCGTGGCCGAATTCGCGGCGCCGACGGTGGTGATCGTCAAGCACGCCAACCCGTGCGGGGTGGCGTCGGCCGCCGATCTCGCCACCGCGTGGGACGCCGCGCTGCGCTGCGACCCGGTCTCGGCCTTCGGCGGCATCGTGGCGGTGAACCGCCCGCTCGACCGGGCGGCGGCGGAGAAGATCGCGGCCATCTTCACCGAGGTCATCATCGCCCCCGACGCCGAGCCGGCCGCGCGCGCGGTGCTGGCGCGCAAGAAGAACCTGCGGCTGCTGCTGGCCGGCGGCCTGCCGGACCCAGCGGCGGCCGGGCTCGCCTTCCGCAGCCTCGCCGGCGGGTTCCTGGCACAGACCCGCGATGCGGGGCGGGTCGAGCGGGAGGATTTGCGGGTGGTCACCCGTCGCGCGCCGACGGAGGCGGAACTGGACGATCTGCTGTTCGCGTTCCGGGTCTGCAAGCATGTGAAATCCAATGCCATCGTCTATGCCAAATCTGGCGCGACGGTGGGAATCGGCGCCGGGCAGATGAGCCGGGTGGATTCGGCCAGGATCGCCGCCTGGAAGAGCGCCGAGGCGGCGAAGGCGGCCGGGCTCGAAACCCCGCTCGCCGCCGGCAGCGTGGTCGCCTCCGACGCCTTCTTCCCCTTCGCCGACGGGCTGGAAGCGGCGGTGGCGGCCGGGGCGACGGCGGTGATCCAGCCCGGCGGGTCGATGCGCGATGCCGAGGTGATCGCGGCCGCGGACGCCGCCGGGATCGCGATGGTGATGACCGGAATGCGGCACTTCCGGCACTGAGCCGGTGTTTTGAGACAACAAGGACCCGACATGGCCCGCAAGGACGTGAAGAAGGTGGTGCTCGCCTATTCGGGCGGACTCGATACCAGCGTGATCCTGCGCTGGCTCCAGGTCACCTATAAGTGCGAGGTGGTCACGTTCACCGCCGATCTCGGCCAGGGCGAGGAGCTCGAACCCGCCCGCCGCAAGGCCGAGCTCGCCGGGGTGAAGGAGATCTTCATCGACGATCTGCGCGAGACCTTCGTGCGCGACTTCGTCTTTCCGATGTTCCGCGCCAACACCCTCTACGAGGGCCAGTACCTGCTCGGCACCTCGATCGCCCGCCCGCTGATCGCCCAGCGCCAGATCGAGATCGCCGAGGCCACCGGCGCCGACGCCGTCGCCCACGGCGCCACCGGCAAGGGCAACGACCAGGTGCGCTTCGAGCTCAGCTACTATTCGCTCAAGCCCGACATCACCATCATCGCCCCCTGGCGCGAATGGGACCTGACCAGCCGCACGCGGCTGCTGGAATTCGCCGAGGCGCATCAGATTCCGATCAGCCGCGACAAGCGCGGCGAGGCGCCGTTCAGCGTCGATGCCAACCTGCTGCACTCCTCCTCCGAGGGAAAAATCCTGGAGGACCCGGCGATCGAGGCCGACGAGATCGTCTATCAGCGCACCATCAGCCCCGAATCCGCGCCCGACCGGCCGACCGTCATCAGCATCGAATTCGCCGGCGGCGATCCGGTGGCGATCGACGGCGAGCCGCTCTCCCCGGCCGCGCTGCTTACGAAGCTCAACGCGCTGGGCAAGGAAAACGGCATTGGCCGGCTGGATCTGGTGGAAAACCGCTTCGTCGGCATGAAATCGCGCGGCGTCTATGAAACCCCGGGCGGGACCATCCTGCTCGCCGCGCATCGCGCGATCGAGAGCATCACCCTGGATCGCGAGGCGGCGCATCTGAAGGATCAGCTGATGCCGCGTTATGCGGAGCTGATCTACAACGGGTTCTGGTTCTCCCCGGAGCGGCGGATGTTGCAGGCGGCGATCGATGCCAGCCAGCACAGCGTCACCGGGCGGGTGCGGATGAAGCTCTACAAGGGCAACGTCACCTGCGTCGGCCGCGAGAGCCCGCACAGCCTCTATTCGATGAAGGTGGTGACGTTCGAGGACGACCAGGGCGCCTATGACCAGTTCGACGCCCAGGGCTTCATCCGCCTCAACGCCCTGCGCCTGCGGCTCGGCGCGGCGGCCGGGCGGCGCGGGGGGGCCTTGTAGCGGCGGGCGCCGCCTGCTCCCCTGGCGCGATGGACGCGATCACCGAGGAATTGTTCCGCAACGCCGTCGCCGCCATCGGCGACGAGATGGTGCTGACGATCTATCGCACCGCCTATTCCGGGGTGCTCAAGAACATCATGGACTACTCGGCGGCGCTGTGCGACGCCGAGGGACGGCTGGTGGCGCAGGGGCT
>JAKBCO010000306.1 GCA_021807785.1 Pseudomonadota bacterium | reverse complement strand
CTAGCACGCTGGCGTAGGCGGCGCCCGCAAGTTTCTCCCATTTCCCGGCAGGTTTGCGCACTTCCACCGCGACCACCGTGGCCTTGAACACCAGCCGGACGATCGGGTCCTTCGGAGCGGAAGGTTTGGTGAGGCTGGGGTGGCCGGCGACGATCCGCCAGCCGTTGGCGAGCGCCCAGGCGGTGAGTGCGTCCTTGTCCATGGCGGCAGGGTTCCGATGCAGGCCGGTGTCGTAGGGGCGCCAGGCATCGGCGGCAAGGGTTGGGGGGCGGTCACCCAGGGCGGACTACGGCGGGTTCTTCATCGCTGTCGTCTTTGCCGGCAACTTGCGTCGCGCCCCGTGACGGATGTGCAGCACGGTGACCACCCGCTCCGGCCCGTCGATCATGTAGATGATCCGGTAAACATGCGTGCCGCGGCCGCATAGCAGATAGCACAATCGCGGCTCCTCCGGCGTAACCGGGCTTCGGCCCGGGTTGGCATCCAGGTCGAGAATGGCCGTCTCGAGACCCAGAAATCACCTGCGCGCCCTCCCGGAGACAGCGGCGTCGATATCGCGGTGGATATGTCAGGGATCTCGGATGGCGCGGGCCGTCAGATCAACCCGGTAGATCATCTTCCGCGCGCAACGCGCCGAACACCGCCCGCGCCGGGCGCGTACGCCCCGCGGCCAGGTCCTCTCGCCCCTGTCGGATGCCCTCCGCGACGCTGGCCTCGGCGGCCAGATCGAGCAGCCGCTGATACGCCGACGCATCCTGCCCCACCGCGGCGGCCTTGCCGTTCACCGTCAGGACGACCGGGCGTTGCGTTTCCCGGAAGTGACGCAGAAACGTCGCCGAGTGGTTGCGGAACACCGTCATCGGTTGGATGTCCTTGGTGATGTCTATCGGTGAGGCGCCTCGAAACCAGGGGATTACCGAATTCGGCACTATACCGCCCGCGGCCCCGCCCGCGGCGCATTGTGATCCCCCAACTCGGCGCTACGGCCGCATTCGCCATTGGACTCCCGCCCCTACCCATGAGTATCCTCCGGCCAACGACCAAGGGGGAAGCACGCGCATGACCGACGTCGCCTGGACCACGTCCACCCACCGCATCGCCGGCGCCGCCATGCATCTGATGCGCGCCGGTGCCGGCACGCCGCTGCTGGTGCTGCATCACGATATCGGCACCCCGGACCGCCTGCCGTTCTACGACGCGCTCGCTGCCCGCCACGACGTGCTGATCCCGCATCTGCCGGGCTGGGGCCGGTCGGAACGTCCCGGCTGGATGCGCCACCCGCGCGACCTGGCGGCGATGGCGCAGTGGCTGCTGGCCGAGCTCGGCACCGGCCAGGCCGCGCTGCTAGGCCTCGGCTTCGGCGGCTGGATCGCGGCCGAGATGGCCTCGCAGGCGCCGCGCGATTTCCGGGCCCTGGCGCTGGTCGGCGCGATGGGGATCAAGCCGCCCGAGGGCGACATCCTCGATCAGGCGATCGTGAGCTACCTCGTCTATCCGCAGGCCGGCTTCCACAACCCAGAAGCCTTCCGCGCCGTCTATGGCGAGGTCTCCACCGACCAGCTGGAAGCCTGGGACATCGCCCGGGAGATGTGCTTCCGCATCGCCTGGAAGCCCTACATGTACAGCCAGACCCTGCCGCATCTGCTGGGCGGGGTGCGCGCCCCAGCGCTGGTGGTATGGGGCGAGGATGACCGCATCGTGCCGATCAGCGCCGGCCACGCCTATGCCAAGGCATTGCCCGGCGCGCGCTTCGCCACCGTGCCCGCCTGCGGGCATTTCGCCGACATGGAACAACCCGAGGCACTGGCGAGGCTGGTGCTGGACTTCCTCGCCATCTGAGCGAGAGCAAGGGAGCAACCGCGATGCATCTGATGTATTTCACCGAGCAGCCGATGTCGGCCTACGACAGCAAGGCCGGGCTCGACTACGGCGCCACCGCGCTCACCTTCTCCAACAGTCATTTCGATCCCGTGGCGGGCAGCCGGCTCTACAACCAGTATCTTGAAGACTACATCTATGCCGAGGAGTGCGGCGCCGACGGCATCATGCTCAACGAGCACCACAACGCTCCGTTCTGCATGCAGGCCAAGACCAACGTCTTCGCCTCCATCCTGGCCGCGGTCACCAAGAAGGTGAAGATCGTCATCCTGGGCAACCCGCTGCCGCTGGCCGAAAATCCGGTGCGGCTGTCGGAAGAATTGTCGATGATCGACATGATCTCCAGGGGAAGGCTGGTCTCGGGCTTCGTGCGGGGCGGAGGGCAGGAGCAGCTGGCGACCGGGGTCAACCCCGCCTTCAATCGCGAGCGTTTCGAGGAGGCCCACGACCTGATCGTCAAGGCCTGGACCCAGCCTGGCCCGTTCCGCTGGGAAGGCACGCATTACCAGCACCGGGTGGTGAATCCCTGGACGGTGCCGTTGCAGAAGCCGCATCCGCGGATCTGGATCCCCGGCGTGCTGTCGAAGGAAACCGTGATCTGGACCGCGAAGCGGCGCTACCCCTACATCGCGTTGAATACCTCGCCCGATGCCACAAGGGCGATATGGGACACCTACTCGGCAGCAGCGCGGGAGGCCGGCTACACCGCGGGGCCCGAGAATTTCGGTTACCTGATCCGCGTCCATGTTCAGGAGACGGAGGAGAAGGCGATCGAGAACGCGCGCCAGTTCATGTGGATGCAGGGCGAATTCACCGGCTTGGCCAACCCGGTCTGGGCCAATCCGGCCGGGTATTTCTCGCCCTCGGGCCGCCGGGGTTTCGTGGAATTCGCGGTCGGGCGGGCAAAGAACCCGAGGGGGGCGATGACCTTCGAGCAGCAGCTCGAATCGACCATGATCATCGCCGGCACGCCGAAGACGGTGATCCCGCGCCTGCGCTGGCTGATCGAGCAGACCCGTCCCGGCATCATGGCGTTCTGGGCCAACGACGGCTCCGTCAGCGCCGAGGACAGCCGCACCTGCATCCGCCTGCTGTGCCAGGAAGTAATGCCGGCGGTGCGTGAGATCGGGCGCGAACTTGACCTGAAATCGCCATTCGAGGCCGATGCTCCGGTCAGCATCGACTACGCGACCGACCTGGTCCCGCGCGCGGCGGCGGCGGAATAGTCTGGCGCGGGTTCCGGTGCGGGCTGGGCGATGCGATACTCGCCTTCCCGCTTTGGAGCCCCGCCATGCCGTTGCCCGCCACCATGCGCTTTATCGACCTGCCCACGCCCGGTGG
>JAKBCO010000077.1 GCA_021807785.1 Pseudomonadota bacterium | reverse complement strand
GCTGGGCAAGCGCGACTTCCTCGGCCCGGCCTGATCCCCCATTTTCACAGGAGCCCGCCGATGGACCGCGCCCGCTTCGAAGCCGAACTCGCCGCCGAGGGCTATCAATTGGTCGAACGCAGCATGGAAGCCGGCACCGTCAATGCCGAGCACGCGCACGGCTTCGACGCACGGCTGCTGATCCTGACCGGGGCGATGACCATCCACCGGGACGGTGCCGCGCACACCTACGGACCGGGCGAGAGTTGCGCCGTTCCGGCCGGGGCGCGGCATGCGGAACAGGTGGGGCCGGAGGGCGTGACCTATCTCGCCGGGCGCCGCGCCGCCGCCGCCGCCGCCTGACCGCTGGCGCGGGGCGGGCCCGGCATGGACGGGCTGGCCGCGCTGGCGTGGCAGGTGGAACTCGGTGCCGACGAGGCGCTCGACGAGGCGCCGCGCGACCGGCTGAGCCGCGCTGCGCCGCCGCCGCGCCCGGCGCCGGTCGCCACCCCGCCGCCGCTGGTTCCGGGTGCCGCCAGCGCCACCGAGGCGGCTGCCGCCGCCGACACACCCGAAGCGCTGCGCGCCGCCATCGCCGCCTTCACCGGCTGCGCGCTGTCGGTCACCGCCACCCACGCGGTCTTCGCCGAGGGCGACCCGGAGGCGGGGCTGCTGCTGATCGGCGATGCGCCGTCCGATAGCGATGACCGCGCCGGCCGGCCGTTCACCGGCCCCGCCGGGGCGTTCCTGGATCAGATGCTGGCCAGCATCGGCCTCGACCGGTCGCGGCTGCTGCTGGCCCCGCTGGTCCCCTGGCGCCCCCCGGGCGGGCGGGCGCCGAGCCCGGCCGAGCGCGCGCTCTGCCTGCCGTTCCTGCTGCGCCTGATGGTGCTGACCCGGCCACGACTTGTGGTGCTGGCCGGCGCCCTGGCCGCCCGCGACCTGCTGACCGCGGCCGGCGCGCGGGGCAAGCGCGGCACCTGGCAGGCGCTGGCGGTGCCCGGGCTGGCGCCGATCCCGGCCCTGATCACCGAGGATCCGGGGTTTCTGCTGCGCAATCCCGGCCCGCCCCGCCGCCGCGCCTGGGCCGACTGGCGATTGCTGCTGCGCAGCATAAAGGGTGATCTCACGAAATCGTGAGCACAAAACCGCCGATAACGTCTTGTTACCCGATTTTTCCGCCCGGGGTAACGCGATGGTGGGTGATTTCAAGGATTGCCGCGAGAGTTTTTGCGCTCTAGGCGATCCGGTCATGCGAGGGATCGGTCAAACGCTCTCCCGCCTTCCCGCGTTCCGGCTCATGCTTGCCGGCGCGGCGCTGCTGGCCGGGGCGAGGTCCCCGGTCGCGCACGCGGCCGGGAAGGGAGGGAACGATCAGACCGCGATGGTGATCCCGCGTCTCTCCGGCCCCGGACTGTTTCCGGGATCAGGCGGGGGGTACGCGGCACTGCCGCAACCATTGTCTCCGGCGGATGCCGCGCTGGCGCGGCGGATTTTCGCTGATCAGGCCACGGGACGCATGGCGGACGCCGCCAGGCTGACCGCGCGGCTGCATGACCGCACGCTGCTGGGGCCGATCCTGGCCCAGCGCGACCTGGGCCGGTTCCATCGCTCGACCATCGCCGAGCTGACCACCTGGCTCACCCGTTACGGCTGGCAGCCGGACGCGCCGGCGATCCGCGCCTTGTTGCTGCGGCGCCTGCCCGCCGGCGGGCTGGTCCCGTCCGGGCTGCGCGCCGCACTGGCCGTCGCGGCGCCCGCCCGATTGGAACCGCTCGCCGCGCGCCCGGAGACCCCGGCCGCGACCGCGGACCCGGCCGCCGACAACACCGACGCGCCGCCGTGGCTGCGCGGGCTGATGCTGACCGATGGCGCGCGCGATGCGGTGAGCCTCGGGCTGAACCGCATCGCCGCCGCGCGCGACCTGCGCCCGGAGGCCGCGGCGGTGCTGCGCGCCACCCTGGCGCGCGCGCTCTTCGCCGCCAATCACAACCGTCAGGCGCTGCGCGTGGCCGAGGACGCGGCCCGCCTGGCCGGCCCTCGATTCGCCGGCCCGCCCGCCTACATCGCCGGGCTGGCCGCCTGGCGGCTGGGCCGGACCCGGCGCGCCGCCCTGAATTTCGCCGCCGCCGCGCGCGGCACTGGCGCCTCGGCCTCGCTGCGCGCCGCCGCCGCCTATTGGGCGGGGCGGGCGGCGCAGGCCCAGGGCCGGCTGGCCGACTCGGCAAGCTGGTTCCGCCGCGCGGCGCGCGACGGCGAGAGCTTCTACGGCCAGATCGCCCGCGATGCGCTGGGCTGGGGACGGGCGGGGCGCGCCGGAGCCGGCCACGCGGTGCTGGTGCCGGCCGATCTGGACGCGCTGTCCGCCCTGCCCGCCGGGCGGCTGGCGTTCGCGCTGCTGCAAGTGGGTCAGACCGCCGCCGCCGCCGAGGCGCTGCGGGTACTCTGGCCAGCCCTGGGGGCCGATCCGCAGCTGCGGCAGGCGGCGATGCTCGTGGCCGCCCGGGCGGGACTGCGCGATGTCGCCGCCGAGATGCGCGCGCATCTGCTGCGCGACCGCGGGGTAAGGCCGCAGGCGCTGGGGTTTCCAATGCCGGTGCTGCGCCCGCGCGGCGGATTCCGCATCGATCCGGCACTGGTCTATGGAATGACGCGGGCGGAATCCAATTTCGACTCCGCGGCCGTCTCGCGCGCCGGCGCGCGCGGGCTGATGCAGATCACCCCCTGGACCGCGCGCGCGGTGACCGGCGATCCGCATCTGACCCTCGCCAGCCTGCATGATCCGGGCTTCAACCTGGAAGTCGGCCAGCAGGTGGTGCGTCGGCTTGCCGTCCGCCAGCCCCACCCGGGCGACCTGATCGGGATGCTGGCCAGCTACAACGCCGGGCTCAACAATTTCCGCCAATGGCAGGGGCAGGTGCGCGCGAACGGCGACCCGCTGCTGTTCATCGAGGCGATTCCGGTGCGCCAGACCCGCATCTTCGTCGAACGCGCGCTGGCCTATACATGGCTGTTCGCGGCGCGGCTGGACGAACCCGTGCCCAGCCTGGACGCCATCGCCGAAAGCCGGTTCCCGACGCTGTCGAATCCGGCCCCGCTGTCCATCAGCCTGCATTGATATCGACCCGCGGCGGCATCGGCGCCGATGCCGCCCGGGATCGGTCCGGTGCGGCTTGGAATCGTCTTCGCCCGCAAGGTTGACCCACCACCACGCCGCCCTATCGTCCCCGGACGCATCGAGGCCCCAGCCCATGACCCCGACCTATCTCCGCAGCGGCATCTTCCTCGCCCCGTTCCATGCTCTCGACGAGAACCCGACGCTCGCGATCGAGCGCGATATCGAACTCGTCCAGCATCTGGACCGCCTGGGCTATCACGAAGCCTGGATCGGCGAGCATCATTCGGGCGGGTTCGAGATCATCGCCGCTCCCGAAGTCTTCATCGCCACCGTTGCGGAACGAACCCGGCATATCCGCCTCGGCACCGGCGTGGTCTCGCTGCCCTATCACAACCCGTTCATCCTGGCCGACCGGATGGTGCTGCTGGACCATCTGACCCGCGGACGCGCGATGTTCGGCGTCGGCCCCGGCGCGTTGGTGCATGACGCCAAGAAGATCGGCATCGAGGCCGCCGACCAGCGCCCTTATATGAACCGCGCGCTGGATAGCATCGTCCGGTTGCTGAACGGGGAAACGGTGACCGAAACGACCGAATGGTACCGCCTGGTCGATGCGCGACTGCAACTTCCCTGCTACAGCCGCCCGGTGATGGAAATGGCGGTCGCCGCCTCCCGCTCCCCGGTCGGCGCGCTGGCGGCCGGACGGCACGGGATCGGGATGCTGTCGATCGGCGGGACCTCGCCGGAGGCAATGAAGCAGCACGCCCGCAACTGGGCGATCTATGAGGAACAGGCCGCCGAACACGGCAAGACCGCGGACCGGCGCAACTGGCGGCTGGTGTCGATGTTCCACGTCGCCGAGACCCGCGAGCAGGCACGCGCCAATGTGCGCTTCGGGCTGGAACGCTTCGCGCAGTATTTCCGCGATGTCGGCACCTTCCCGATCGTGCCCGCCGGCATAGGCGATGCCTATGAATATCTGCTGGACAATCAGGCCGCCTGCATCGGCACGCCGGACGATGCGATCGCCTATATCACACAGCTGCTTGCGGGCGCCGGCGGGTTCGGTTCGATCCTGGAACTGGCGCATAATTGGGCCGATTTTCCGGCCACCCTGCGCCATTTCGAGCTGATGGCCCGCTACGTGCTGCCGCATTTCCAGCACAGCCGCGAATGGCGGGAGGAGAGTTACGGCTTCGCCCGTGGCCACAGTGAGGAGTTCCGCAGCCAGTCACAGGCCGCCGTGCAGGCGGAGATCGACCGGCGTCGGGTGGAGTGAGCGTGGGGCAAGTGAAGGCCGGAGGGGCGCTGCCCCTCGCCCACCCTCATCCGTTCCGAAACCAGACCATGGATTCCAAGGGCCAGCCCTTGGCAGGGGGGCCAGGGGGACAGCGTCCTCCCGGCTTTCTCCTGCTGCTCGCGCTCACCCTCACCGCGCTGGCCCCGCCCAGCCGGCCCACGGATGCGGTGCTGTCCTATCGCGCCTACGCGCACGGATTTCAGATCCTGCGGTTCCAGGTGAGGCTGGCGATGTGGCCCGGCGGGTATCGGATGCGCCTGTCCTATCGCACCACCGGGCTGGTCGGGTTCTTCTATCGCGGCCATCAGGTGGACCACGTCGCCGGTACCTGGCGCGCCGGCCGCGCCGCGCCGTATCGTTACACCGCCGATGGGGTATGGCACGGCACCCCGCATCATCTGATCCTGACCTACCGTGACGGCGTTCCCCGCGTGCGCGCGGTGATGCCGCCCATTCGCGCCGAGCGCCACAAAGTGCCCGTGGCCGAGCAGCGCGATACCATCGATACCATGTCCGCGGTGATCGATCTCTTGCGCCACCTGGCAGTGCGTCACAGCTGCGTCGATTTGGTACATACCTTCGACGGCCGCCGGCTGAGCATGATCGCCGCGCGCGATGCCGGGCGAGTGGTGCTGGCACGCACCGGGCGCAGCGTGTTCGCGGGCCCGGCGCGGCGTTGCGATTTCACCGGCCGGATGCTGGCCGGCTTCCTCTATGGCCACCGCGCCCGCGACAGCCGCCCGATGCGCGGGTCCGCCTGGTTCGCCCCGCTGGCGCCCGGCGGCGTGCCGCTGCCGGTCCACCTGCAATTCCAGACCGACTGGTTCGGTGAGGTGGAGATGGACCTGACCGGCGTGCGGCTCGGCCCGGCGGCGATGACGGCGCCCCGCGCGGCGGGTTAGCCGAGCGCAGCCGCCAGCGCCTCGGCGCTGCGCCCGTTGGCGATGGCCGCCGACCGCCCGTCCCAGTGGATGCCGCCCACGCGGGCGAACGCATGATCGGCGCCGGGATAGACGTAGCAGGCGACGTGCGGATTTCCGGCCACCGCCGCCACCACCTTGGCGCGCCCTTCGGCGGGAAAGAACTCGTCCTGGTCGGCGATATGCACCAGCAGCGGCCGGCTCACCTTGCCGAGGTCACCCAGCAGCCCGTCGAGACCCACCCCGTAGTACGAGACGTTCAGATCGGCATCCGATTGTTCCGCCATCATGAAGGCGAGCCGCCCGCCCAGGCAGTACCCCATGGTGGCCACCTTTCCGTTCGCCCCGGGCAGCGCACGGGCGGCGGCCAGCGTGGCGCGCAGGTCGGCGATGCCCAGGGTCTGGTCGAAGCGGTTGAAGAGGTCGAAGGCCTGCTTCCACTCCGCCTCGGACTTGTCGGTGATGTCGATGCCCGGTTGCAGCCGCCAGAAGAGGTCCGGGCAGATGGCAACGAACCCCATGTCCGCCACCCAGGCGGCGGTATCGCGCATTGCCTGGTTGACCCCGAAAATCTCCTGGATCAACACCACGGCGCCGGGCTTCGCGGCCGAGGGTTTCGGCTCGGCCACGAAGGCTGCGAAGCTGCCGGTGCCGTCGGTGGCGGCAATCGAGATCTGCGACATGGGCAAGGCGTCTCCTGGCAATCAGGCATCCGCCCCGCCCGCCGCGCGCGGGCGGGGCGGACGGGGTCAACGCACCCGGTTATCGACCAGTTCGGTCACCACCGCCGGATCGGCGAGGGTGGAGGTATCGCCCAGGCTATCGGTTTCGTTGGCGGCGATCTTGCGCAGGATGCGGCGCATGATCTTGCCCGAGCGGGTCTTGGGCAAAGCCGGCGCCCATTGAATGGCGTCGGGTGCGGCGATCGGGCCGATCTCCTTGCGCACCCAGGCGACCAGCTCCTTGCGCAGCGCCTCGGTCGGTTCCTCGCCGAGCTTCAAGGTGACATAGGCGTAGATGCCCTGGCCCTTGATGTCGTGCGGGAACCCGACCACCGCCGCTTCCGCCACCTTGTGATGCGCCACCAGCGCGCTTTCGACCTCGGCGGTGCCCATGCGGTGGCCGGCGACGTTGATCACGTCATCGACCCGCCCGGTGATCCAGTAATACCCGTCGGCATCGCGGCGCGCCCCGTCGCCGGTGAAGTAGAGGCCCTTGAACGTGGAGAAGTAGGTCTGCACGAACCGGTCATGGTCACCGAACACGGTGCGCATCTGCCCGGGCCAGGAATCGGCCAAGCACAGATTGCCCTCGCAGGCGCCTTGCAGTTCGTGGCCCTCGCCATCGACGATCATCGGCTTCACACCGGGCAGCGGCAGCGTGGCCGAACCCGGCTTCAGCGCGGTCGCGCCCGGCAGCGGCGAGATCAGGATGCCGCCGGTCTCGGTCTGCCACCAGGTATCGACGATCGGGCAACGATGCTCGCCCACCACGCGGTGATACCAGAGCCAGGCTTCCGGGTTGATCGGCTCGCCCACGGTGCCGAGGATGCGGATGGACTTGCGCGAGGTCTTCTCCACCGGCGCCTCGCCGTCGCGCATCAGGGCGCGGATCGCGGTCGGCGCGGTGTAGAAGATGTTGACCTGGTGCTTGTCGCAGACCTGCCAGAAGCGCGAACTGTCGGGATAGTTCGGCACCCCCTCGAACATCACCGTGGTGGCGCCGTTCGCCAGCGGACCATAGACGATGTAGGTGTGGCCGGTGACCCAGCCGACATCGGCGGTGCACCAGTAGATCTCGCCGGGCTTGTAATCGAACACGAGCTCGTGGGTGAAGCTCGCCCAGACCATGTAGCCGCCGGTGGTGTGCAGCACGCCCTTGGGTTTGCCGGTGCTGCCCGAGGTATAGAGGATGAACAGCGGATCTTCCGCGTTCATCCGTTCCGGCGCGCAATGCGGGGCGGCGGCTGCGGTCAGCGCGGCGTAGTCGTGATCCCGCCCGGCCTGCATCGGCACCGCGGCGCCGGTGACCTTCACCACCACCACGTTCTTCACGCCGGGGCACGATTTCAGCGCTTCGTCGGCATTCGCCTTCAACGGCACCTTGCGTCCGCCGCGCCGGCCCTCGTCGGCGGTGATCAGCAGGTTGGAATCGCAATCGATCAGCCGGTTGGCCAAGCTGTCGGGCGAGAACCCGCCGAAGACCACGGAATGGATTGCGCCGATGCGCGCGCAGGCCAGCATCGCCACCGCCGCTTCCGGCACCATCGGCATGTAGATGGTGATGCGGTCGCCCTTCTTCGCGCCCAGCCCGCGCAGGGCATTGGCCAGCCGGCAGACCTGCTCGTGCAACTGCTTGTAAGTGATGCGGGATGAAACCGAGGGATCGTCCCCTTCCCAGATGATCGCCACCCGGTCGGGATGCGCGGCGGCATGACGGTCGAGGCAGGAAACGGAGGCATTGAGCGCGCCGTCCTCGAACCATTTGATCGAGACGTTGCCGGCGTAGCTGGTGTTCTTGACCTTGGTCGGGTGCTGCATCCAGGCGATGCGATTGGCTTGTTCGGCCCAGAACGCGTCCGGATCGCGCGCGGCGGCTTCATACATCGCGCGGTAGCGCTCGGCGGTCACATGGGCGTGGGCGGCGATCTCGGGGCGGACCGGGAAGACTTGGCTGGCAGCGGGATGAGTGTCGGGCATGGGGTGTTTCCTCGGAAATTTGGTCCTGACCGCCCGGCCCGGCCGGGGGTTGCCATGGCCGATAGGCTAGGCGTCCGGCGCGGCCGGTTCAAGGCATCCCGTCCCGCCGGAGCGGGACGGGGCCGGTCGGTTCAGCTCCGTGCGCCGATCGGCAGCACGGTCTTGCCGTGGGTTTCGTTGATGACCTCGGCGGCGGCGAGATAGGCGGCGAGGAAGGCCGTCACCAGGCCCATGTAGCCGCCGAAGACGCTGAGGCTGGCATTGCCGGTCAGCGCCCCGAAGCCCAGCAGGGCGAAGGTGATCCACAGCGCCAGGAAGATCAGCATCACCGCCCGGTTCAGCGCCAGCGCGCCGATCCACATATAGAAAGTGAACACGCCCCACAGGATCAGCCACCAGCCGACGAACGGCCCGGTCACCCCGGCGGCGAAGAAATGCACGAACAATGCGAAGCTCCACCAGAACGCGCCGTAGGAGCAGAACGCCACGAAACCGAAGGTGTTGCCCTTCGACATTTCCATCAGCCCGGCAAAGAACTGGGCGGTGCCGCCGAAAGCGAATGCCGAGGCGAGGACCATGCCCATCTCGGTTGCCGGGTACCAACCGGCGTTGATCATGCTGAGCAGCCAGGTGGTCAGGGCGAAGCCGGTCAGCCCCAGCGGGGCCGGGTTGGCAAGTTTCATTCACTGTCTCCCTATTGTCGTTGACTGGCGTTATGGGCGGGCGCGCCGCAGGGGCGCGCCCGTTCCGCAAGGATAGCGAAGCCCCCGGGCCGGGGCCAGTCATTGATTCCGATCAACGATCGAGGGGGCGGCGAGCGCCCGGTTTCCCATCCCGCCGACCGGGCGGTAACATCCCCTTCCGCCCAGCCCACGCGGGCGCCGACCAGGAGGCCCAGATGACCCCCGACCCGCTTGTGCTCGACATGGGCCGCCAGTTCGCCAGCGAGCGCCTCGCCCCGCTCGCCGCCACCCGGGAGAAACAGGCCCGCATCGAGGCCGAGGTCATCGCCGAGCTCGGCGCGCTCGGCATTCTCGGCGCCACCACCGCGGCCGACTGGGGCGGCTCCGACCTCGACCCGGTCACCTACGCCGCCTTGCTCGAGGAGATCGCCGCCGGCGACGGGGCCGTTTCCACCATGGTCTCGGTCCACAACTCGCCGACCTGCGTGGTGCTCGGCAATTTCGGCACCGACGCCCAGAAGGATCGCTGGCTGCGCCCGCTCGCCGCCGGCGCGCATGTCGGCAGCTTCGGCCTGACCGAGCCGCAGGCGGGCTCCGACGCCTCCAACCTCCGCACCCGCGCCATCCGCAAGGGGGATCGTTGGATCGTCAACGGAACCAAGCAGTTCATCTCCAACGCCACCCATCCAGGCAGCATCGTCTTCTTCGCCGTCACCGATCCGGCGGCGGGCAAGAAAGGCATCTCCTGCTTCGTCGCCGACAAGGCCACGCCCGGCTTCAAGGTGCTGCGGGTGGAGGAGAAGCTCGGCCAGAAAGCCTCCGACACCTGCGCGCTGGCCTTCGAGGACATGGAGCTGCCGGCCGACCAGCTGGTGGGCGCGGAAGGCCAAGGCTACCGGATCGCTCTCTCGACCCTGGAATCCGGGCGCATCGGCATCGCCGCGCAGAGCGTCGGCATGGCCCGCGCCGCGCTGGAGCACGCCGTCGCCTATGCCCGCGACCGCAGCGCCTTCGGCCAGCCGATCATCGAGCACCAGGCGGTAGCGTTCCGGCTGGTGGAGGCGAAGACGCGGCTCGAGGCCGCGCGGCAGATGACCCTGCACGCCGCCCGGCTGAAAGCCGCCGGCGCCCCGGCGCTGGAGGCCGCCTGCATGGCCAAGCTGTTCGCCTCGGAAGCCGCCGAGGCGGTCTGCACCGCCGCCATCCAGACCCTCGGCGGCTACGGCTTCCTGGCCGACTACCCGGTGGAGCGCATCTATCGCGATGTCCGCGTCTGCCAGATCTACGAGGGCACCTCGGACGTGCAGAAGCTCATCCTGCAACGGATGCTCTAGGCCAGGGACGTGGACCTGCCGCCGATCGCCGCGCGCTACCAGGCCGTGCGCGCGCATACCGAGCGCTTGTCCGGCGCGCTCTCGCCCGAGGATCAGGGGCTGCAATCGATGCCCGACGCGAGCCCCGCGAAATGGCACCGTGCCCACACCACCTGGTTCTTCGAGGAGTTCGTGCTCTCGCCCAACCTGCCGGGCTACGAACCCTTCGCGCCCGCGTTCCGTTACCTCTTCAATTCGTACTACGAACAGGTCGGCCCCCGCCATCCGCGCCCGGCGCGCGGAATGCTGACCCGTCCGGCCGCGGTCGAGATCACCGCCTACCGCGACGATGTGGATGCGGCGATGGCGTCCCTGCTCGCCGCCGCCCTGCCCCCCGCGGTGGCGGCGCTGGTCGAACTCGGGTTGCAGCACGAGCAGCAGCACCAGGAGCTGCTGCTCACCGACATGCTGCACGGCTTCGCCCAGAACCCGCTGGCACCGGCCGTGCTGCCGGGCTGGGAGGAGCTCGCCAGCGACCCGGCTCCGCCGAGATTCCTTTCGCACCCCGGCGGCCTTGCCACCATCGGCCATGCCGGCGAGGGATTCCATTTCGACAACGAAGCGCCACGGCACGCTTGCCAGCTGGCGCCGTTCGCGATCGCCGACCGGCTGGTGCGCAACGCCGATTTCGCCGCCTTCATCGCCGACGGTGGCTATGCCACCGCCACCCTGTGGATGTCGGACGGATATGCGACGGCGCGGGAGCGCGGCTGGACCGCGCCGCTTTATTGGCAGCACCGGGATGGCGAATGGTGGCAGATGGGCCTGGGCGGCCTCGCCCGGCTGGATCCCGCAGCGCCGGTGCGCCAGATCAGCTGGTACGAAGCCGACGCCTTCGCCCGCTGGGCGGGCGCAAGGCTGCCCACCGAGGCGGAATGGGAAACCGCCGCCGCGCTGCCCGGGTTCGCCGAGGCCACCGGCCATGTCTGGCAATGGACCGCCAGCGCCTACCTGGCCTATCCCGGCTATCGCCCAGCTCCGGGGGCGGTCGGTGAATACAACGGCAAGTTCATGATCGGGCAGATGGTGCTGCGCGGCGGGTCGCTCGCCACCCCGCCGGGCCACGCGCGGCCGACCTATCGCAACTTCTTCCACCCCGACAAGCGCTGGCAGTTCTCCGGCCTGCGGCTGGCCCGCGATGCCTGAGCCGGACATCGCCGCCCTGGCGCTCGCGGGGCTGCGGGCGCGGCCGAAGACCTTGCCGCCGCTGCTGTTCTACGACGATGCCGGCTGCGCGCTGTTCTACCGCATCACCGAACTGCCGGAATACTACCTCACCCGCACCGAACTGGGGCTGCTGCCGCGGGTCGCGCGCGAGACCGCCGCCCTGCTCGCCCCGCCCGCCGCGCTGGTGGAATACGGCGCTTCCGATGAGGCCAAGGCCGGTTACCTGCTCAACCAATCCCGGGCCGGCGCCGGCTTGTTCGCCGCCTATGTGCCGATCGACATCGCCGCCCCGGCGCTGGGGGCGATGGCGGCGCGCGTCCGCTCCCGCTGGCCGGGGCTGACGGTCTCGCCGATCGTGGCGGATTTCCTGACGCCGCCGCGCCTGCCGCCGGGGCTCGACGGCATGGCGCGGCTCGGCTTCTTCCCCGGCTCCACCATCGGCAATCTGGACCCGCCGGCCGCGCGCCGCTTCCTTGCCGGGGCGCGCACGGCACTCGGCCCGGGGGCGCGGCTGCTGGTGGGGGTGGACCTGGCCAAGAACCCGGCGATCCTGCTGCCCGCCTATGATGACGCCGCCGGGGTCACCGCCGCCTTCAACCGCAACCTGCTGGTCCGCCTCAACCGCGAGGCCGGGGCAGATTTCGACCCCGCCGGCTTTGACCACCGCGCGCTGTGGAACGCCGCCGAAGGCCGGATCGAGATGCATCTGGTCTCCCGCCGGGCGCAGCAGGTGCGAGTGGCCGGCTCGCTGATCGCCTTCGCCGCCGGCGAGAGCATCCACACCGAGAACAGCTACAAGCACACCCTTCCCGGGTTCGCCGCGCTGGCGCGGGCCGGTGGCTGGGCCACGGCGCGGGTCTGGACCGACCCGGCGCAGCTGTTCTCACTTCACCTGCTGTCCGCTTGAGACCACGGGGCGGGTCTCCGGCATCGCCAGAAAGATCACCGCGAATCCCGCCACCCCGGCCGCCGCCAGGGCCAGGAACGCCGCGCCAGCCCCTGCGGCATCGAAGACCAGTCCGGCCAGCACGGTGCTGACCGTGGCCCCCAGACTGACCGCCAGCCCCAGGGCGCCGATCGCCAGGTTGAAATACCCGGTTTCGCGAGTAAGGTCCGCGGCGATCAGCGGCAGCATCAGGCCGAAGACCGCCCCGCTCGCCCCATCCAGCAGCTCGATCCCCACCAGCGCCGCCGGCCCGGGGTGCAGGGCCAGCAATACGCCGCGCAGCGCCAGCGCGGCGAAGCAGGCCAGCAGCAGCCCCCGCCGGCCCACGCGCTGCGCCCGCCGCCCCACCCAGGGCGAGGCCGCGGCCACCACCGCAGCCGGCACCATGATGGTAGCCGAAACGAGGAACCCGCTGGCCTGCCCCCGCTGCGCCAGCGCATTCAGCGCCAGCGGCAGCATCGCCGCGTTGCCGAGCTGGAACAGCACCACCGCCACCGCGAATATGTGCAGATGCAGCCCAAGGAAGATGCGCCACCCGCCCGGCCCGTCCGGCCGGCGGGGGCGCAGCGCCGGGTGGTCGGCCCGGCGCGGGCGGAGCGGCTGCATCGGCGTTTCCAGCAAGCCAAGCGAGGCGATCGCCGGGATCACCAGCAGCATCGTCACCAGGAAGACCGCGCGCTCCGATTCCCAGGTGGCGAACGCCCCGAGCAGCGCCGCCGCCGCCGCCGCCCCTACCGAGGCGTAGCGGGCGTTCGACCCCAGCTGCGCCCCGAACCCTTCATGGCCGCTCACCATCAGGGTGAGCGCCGCGATCGCCGGGGTCAGCACGGAGGCCGCCGCGGCGTGCAGGGCCTGCGCCACCCAGACCTGCGCCGCGAACCCGTCGCCCGGGCGCGGAAACAGCGCGAAGCCCAGCGCCGAGAGGCCGGTCGCGGCCAATGCCAGGGCCGCCAGCGCGCGCTTGCCGTCCACCCGGTCCACCAGCGCCCCGCCCGGCAACTGGGTGGCGATCGCCGCCACCGTGCCCAGGCTGAGCGCGAAGCCGATATCCGCTTGGTTCCAGTGCAGCTGCGTCAGGAAGACCGGCAGGAACGGCCCGAACCCGGTTTGCGCCGCGGCGAGGAAGAAGTTGAGCGCGCACAGCCCCACCAGCGCCCGCCGCGCCGCCCCCCCCGTTGCCGCCGCCGTCGTGACCGACATGGCCCATCCGGCGCAGATTCGCGCCCTGGCGGCAAGGGCGCTCGACAGGCGCCCGCCGGCACGCCACCCTGATTCCGCAACCGGGGGAGGCAGGAATGCGGATCGCGCTGATCGGCCAGCAGGATTTCGGCAAGGCGGTGCTGGAGGCGTTCCGTGCCCGCGGCGATGCCGTCGCGGCGGTCTTCTGCGCCCCGGAAACCGGCCGCCCCGACCCGTTGCGGCTCGCCGCCCAGGAGGCGGGCGTGCCGACCCACCAGTTCCCGCGCCTGACCACGCCGGAGGCGGCCGAGGCGCTGCGCGCCTCCGGCGCCGAGCTGGCGGTGATGGCCTATGTCACCCAGTTCGTGCCGCAGTCGCTCTGCCTGGTGCCGCGCTTCGGCACCATCCAGTTCCACCCCTCGCTGCTGCCGGCGCATCGCGGCGCCAGCGCGATGAGCTGGGCGATCATCGCCGGACGCCGATACACCGGCCTCTCGATCTTCCGCCCCACCGACGGGCTGGACGAAGGGCCGGTGATCCTGCACCGCAAGGTGCGGATCGAGCCGGACGATACCCTGGGTTCGCTCTATTTCGGCAAGATCTTCCCGCTCGGCGTGGCGGCGCTGATCGAGGCGGCGGAGGCGGTGGTTGCCGGCCGCGGCGCCGCCCTCGCCCAGCACGAGGCCGAGGCGGGCTACGAGGGCATCG
>JAKBCO010000076.1 GCA_021807785.1 Pseudomonadota bacterium | reverse complement strand
GCGTGCCGAGCGAGATCAGGGCGATGCTGTTGCCTTCCCGCAGAAGCCGCCCGGTGCCCAGCGCCCAGGGGGTGCCGCGCGCGGGCAGGGTGGCGCCGATGCCCTCGCCGCGCGGGTAGCGGAAGGCCGAGGGGCGGTCGCCGATCGCGGCGGCGGTGGCGACGGCGTGGACCAGCTCGGCCTCGTCGGCCGGGGCCATCACCACCATCCCCGGCAGGCAGGACAGATAGGTGACATCGAAGCTGCCGGCATGGGTGGCGCCGTCCGCGCCCACGAGGCCGGCGCGGTCGAGGGCGAAGCGCACCGGCAGCGACTGGATCGCCACGTCATGGACCACCTGGTCGTAGGCGCGCTGGAGGAAGGTGGAATAGATGGCGCAGAACGGCTTCATCCCCTCGGTCGCCAGCCCGGCGGCGAAGGTGACGGCGTGCTGCTCGGCGATGCCGACATCGAAGCAGCGCTCGGGGAAGCGCTTGGCGAAGCGGTCGAGCCCGGTGCCCGACGGCATGGCGGCGTTGATGGCGACGATGTTCGGGTCGCGCTCGGCCTCGGCGATCAGGGCGTCGGCGAACACGCGGGTGTAGCTCGGGGGACCGGGCGGGGCCTTGGCCTGCTCGCCGGTGATGACGTTGAACTTGGAGACGCCGTGGTATTTGTCGGCCGACTGCTCGGCCGGGGCGTAGCCCTTGCCCTTCTGGGTGATGGCGTGGACCAGGATCGGGCCCTGTTCCTCGGCCTCGCGCACGTTGCGCAGCACCGGCAGCAGGTGGTCGAGATTGTGGCCGTCGATCGGGCCGACGTAATAGAAGCCGAGCTCCTCGAACAAGGTGCCGCCGGTCAGGATGCCGCGGGCGTATTCCTCGGCGCGCCGCGCGGTGCGCTCGATGCCGCGCGGGAAGCGCTTGACCATCTTGATGCCGAGTTCGCGCAGGCCGAGGAAGCTGCGCGAGGACATCAGCCGCGACAGATAGGCGCTCATCGCGCCGACCGGGGGGGCGATCGACATGTCGTTGTCGTTCAGCACCACGATCAGGCGGGAATGGCGGGCGCCGGCGTTGTTCATCGCCTCGTAGGCCATGCCGGCGCTCATCGCGCCGTCGCCGATCACGGCGATGACATTGCGGTGATCCGGCTCGCCGCGGGCGGCCTTGAGGTCGCGCGCCACCGCCATGCCGAGGCCGGCGGAGATGGAGGTGGAGGAATGGGCGGCGCCGAACGGGTCGTATTCGCTTTCCGCCCGGCGGGTGAAGCCCGAGAGGCCGCCGCCCTGGCGCAGGGTGCGGATGCGATCGCGCCGGCCGGTGAGGATCTTGTGCGGATAGGCCTGGTGGCCGACGTCCCACAGCAGCCGGTCGCGCGGGGTATCGAACACCGCGTGCAGGGCGACGGTGAGTTCGACCACGCCGAGCGCCGAGCCGAGATGCCCGCCGGTGACGGAGACGGCGTCGATGGTCTCGGCGCGCAGCTCGGCGGCCAGCTGGCGGAGCTGGTCGGGGGAGAAATTTCGCAGATCGGCCGGAATGCGGACCCGGTCCAGCAGCGGCGTTTGCGGGGGTGCCATCGCGGTCTTCCTTCAGCTTCGGCGCGTCACGACGAACTCGGCGAGCGCGCGTAGATTCTCCGCCCGCGGGCCGAATCCGGTCAGGTGTTCGGCGGCCTGGCTTGCCAGCATGGCGGCATGGGCGCGGGCCCGGTCAAGCCCCAGCACCGCGACCATGGTGGCCTTGCCGGCGGCGGCATCCTTGCCGGCGGTCTTGCCGGTTTCCTCGGTGGTGCCCACGGCGTCCAGCAGGTCGTCGGCGATCTGGAAGGCGGCGCCGAGGTCGCGCCCGTAGGCGGCCAGCAGGTGGCGCTGCGCGGCCGGGGCGCGGCCGAGGATGGCGCCCGATTCGGCGCTGAACTGGATCAGCCGGCCGGTCTTCAGGGCTTGCAGGCGGTTGACCTCGGCCGGTTCCAGGGCGCGGCCCTCGGAGACCATGTCGATCACCTGGCCGGCCACCATGCCGCGGGCGCCGGCGGCGGCGGCGAGGCCGGCGACCAGCTCGCAGCGGGCCAGCGGGTCGGAGTGGGTGTCGGCCTCGGCGAGCACTTCGAAGGCGCGGGTCTGCAGGGCGTCGCCGGCGAGGATGGCGATCGCCTCGTCGAAGGCGCGGTGGCAGGAGGGTTTGCCGCGGCGCAGGTCGTCATCGTCCATCGCCGGCAGGTCGTCATGGACCAGCGAATAGGCGTGCAGCATCTCGATGGCGGCGGCGACCCGGGCGGCGCAGGTCTCGGAGACGCCGAAGAGGGAGGCGGTTTCCATGGCCAGGAAGGCGCGCAGGCGCTTGCCGCCGCCGAGGGTGGCGTAGCGCATGGCTTCGGCGAGCCGCGCCTCGGTGCTCTCGGGCAGCGGCAGCAGGGTGTCGAGCGCGCCTTCGACGGTTCCGGCGCGGCGGGCGAGGGCGGCGGCGAGGGCGGCTTGGCGCGGGTCGGCCGGGACGGTCATGCGGGCGCGGGTCCTGGGGGCGGGGATGGGGGAGGGAATGGGGAGCATGGCCACACGGGCGGCAACCGGGTGCTCCCGAACCGGCCTGGACTGTGCGCGGATCGCCCCGACATCGGAGGGATGTAGCCCAGCCCGGGCGGGACGGCAAAGGGAGGGGGGCGGCGCAGGACGGGTGCGTCTGAAGTTCCGGATCGGGCCGGCAGGGTCCGCCTGCTTCCAGGCGGCTGGTCGCGGAACGCGGGCATCGACCGGTCGGACAGCGATGGTTCAGCCCAGGCGCCGGTCCGGTCGCCCGCTCCGGCCGAGGGCAACGTGGGGCGGCGGCGGCGAGCGTCTGATCTCGCCCGGTCGGCGGCGATAAACATCGGCGAAAACCGCATTGAAACGACGCAAGCTGCCGAAGCCGGAGGCAAGCGCAATCTCCGATATCGGCAGGGTCGTGGTATCCAGAAGCCTCTTGGCACGTTGGAGACGCGCGGTCCGCGCGACCGCCGACGGGGACGCCCCCCAATGCCGCACGAAGAGGCGGCGCAGGTGACGGCCGGTGACACCCAGTCGCTCCGCGAGTCGATCGACGGAGCTGGCTTCACCGTCGAGCGCGCCCTCCTCGATGATGAGGCGCGCTGCCCGCTCGACGGTTGTCAGGCTGCCTTTCCAGGCCGGACAGAAGGGCGCCGACTCGGGCCGGCAGCGCAGGCATGGGCGAAACCCGCCAGCTTCGGCCGCCGCCGCACTCGGCAGAAATTCGATGTTGCGACGGAACGGCAATCTGACCGGACAGACGCACCGGCAATACACGCCCGTCGTCCGGACGCCAATGAAAAATCTGCCGTCGAACGCGGGGTCGCGCGCGAGCCAGGCCCTTTCGAACAGCGCTTCCTGCTCCGGGTTCATGGGCGAAGCGTAGCACGGGCGACAGGGTAGACGAGGATGAGGTCCGATTTCGGCGAGACCGACACCTGTGCGGTCGGCATGGTTGTCACCCAACCTCCCGCGAGGCTACCATGCACAATTCCACGGCAATGTCCCGTTCGGAGTGGGCGCTGTTGCTGCTCCTGTCCGTGCTTTGGGGCGGTTCGTTCTTCTTCTCCAAGATCGCAGTCACCGCCCTGCCGCCATTGACGATCGTCTTCCTGCGGTTCTCGGGGGCCGCCCTGTTGGTTTACGGCTATGCTCGGGCGCGCTCCATCGCCATCCCGAGCGATATCCGGAGCTGGCTGGCGTTCGCGGGCATGGGCCTGCTCAACAACCTGATCCCCGCCAGCCTGATCGTCTGGGGGCAAACCATGATTCCAAGCGGCCTTGCCTCGGTGATCATCGCGACGACCCCGATCTTCTCGATCATGGCGATCCGTTTGACCAGCGCGGATGAACCTCTGGCCGTGCCAACGATCTCGGGCATGGTACTCGGACTGGTTGGCGTCTCCGTTCTGTTTGATCTCAGCGCGAGACATGCCGCCGACGCTTCCGCGACAGGGATCATCGCATGTCTCGGCGCGGCAGCGTCGTACGGCGGCGCCAACGCTTTCGGAAAGCGTTTTCGGCGGCTTGGAATTCCACCCGTGGCGGGCGCGATGGGGCAGATGACCACCACCGCGATCATGGCGCTTCCGCTCATGCTGGTGCTGGAGACACCGTGGAGACTCGCGGTCCCGGGCGCCGCCGTCTGGGCTTCGATGGCGGGCCTGGCGGTCCTCTCGACTGCATTGGGCTATGTGGTCTTCTTCCGGATCCTCGCCACCGCCGGAGCCATCAACATCTCCCTCGTCACGCTGTTGATTCCCGTGACCGCGGTTCTGCTGGGCAGCACGGTTCTGGGTGAGCATGTATCGGCCGGCCAGTTGGTGGGGATGTTGCTCATAGCCTTGGGCCTGATCGCAATCGACGGGCGCGCGCTGACCCTGGCGGGCCGGGTGGTTGGGACGGCCCGGGCAGCAGCGGCGTCGCGCGCCGCGAGGCCTCGATGTCGAAGCCCTTGGTCTTGATCGTGCGAAACAACGGCTCGATCGTCCAGCGCCGGCGGTAATACGCGGTGATCCGCAGCGCCTCGCCCAGGGTGGCGACGGCGTGGCTGGTCAGCAGCCGCCAGTTGCCAGCCGGCGGTCGTGATGGGCGCGGAACAGAACCTCCACCCCCGGCGGGCGCAGGGCAAAGTCCTCATAGATGTCCCCCTCGCGGTCGCCCACCACGGTGACTGCCGTGGCACCGGCGGGGAGCAGGGTCGCAGCGGCCTCGGCGGCGGCCAGCCAGCGGTGGCTCTCCTTCTCGGCGAACGGGCGCTTGTTGCAATGCACCGCCGCGGCGCCGCCGTCGCGGGCGAGGAAGGTCGCCTCGATCAGCCCCAACAGCGCCCTGGTCGCCGCATCCACCGCGATGGTGGGGTGCAGGTTCAGGCTGTTGCGGTGGCCGTCATCGCGCAGCGTGGCGGTGTCCTGGATCGCCAGGATGTGCCGGCCGGCCGCCAGCGCGCGGGTATCGGCGGTGACGGTGGCGCACATCTCCGCCACCGTCACCGCCGGGCACCGTCACCGCCGGGTTGGCGAGGAAGCGGCCGAACCGGATCTCGCCGCCGGGCCTGCCGGCCAGCGCGCGGACGCTGGCACCCGCCGCACCGACCGCCATCAGGCGGGACAGAAGGTCGATGCCGACCCGACAGCGGCGGGCGTCACCGAAGTGGCCGAGGCTGGGCTACATGGGCGGCATGAGGCGTGACTCCGAGATCGCCTCGGCAGCGAGCCAGCGTGCGATGGAGTCGCGCAAGGAGGGAGATGTGTGAATCGGGTAGGGGGCGAGCTGGCCTTGACGGGGGGCGCGACGGAGGGCGGCGGCAGCCACGATGGGGCGGAGGCGCGCAAGCTGGCGCCGGCGCGCCACCGCGCTACAGTGTTGCCCATCGGAGTTCGCGGGAGGGCCGGATCATGTTCGAGGTGCAATCCACAGGCGCCGTGCTCGGCGCCACCATCACCGGGCTCGACGCCTCGCGCCCGCTGCCCGAGGGGGATTTCGCGCGCCTGCTGGTCGCCCTCGGCCGGCACGGGGTGCTGCGGCTGCCCGACCAGACGCTCGACGATGCCGCCCTGCACCGCTTCTCCGCCCGGTTCGGCGAGATCCAGGGCTCGGTCGAGAAGGAAGCCGTCGCCGGGCGCGGCGTGCCGGAAGTGGGCGTGCTGTCCAACATCCAGGAAGGCGGACGCTATATCGGCTTCCCCGATGCGGGGCAGGAATGGCATACGGACATGTCCTACCGCGACGTCATGGGGTTCGTGAACGTTCTTTACGGCGTGGTGATTCCGCGCCGCGACGGCCGCGCGCTCGGCGGCACCGAATTTTCCAACATGCACGCCGCCTATGACGCCCTGCCGGAGGCGCTGCGCGAACGGCTGGCGCACGCCACGGTGACGCATGATTTCAATCAGTACTGGGAAAACGCCCGCCGCAACGGCGCCGACCGCCCGCCACTCACGCCCGAGCAGCGCCGCGCCCGCCCGCCGGTGGTCCACCCGCTCTTCATGACCCACCCGATCACCGGGCGGAAAGTGCTCTACTGCAATCCCGGCTACGCCGCGCGCATCAACGAACTCTCGCCCGAGGAGAGCGACGAGACGCTGGCGTTCCTGTTCACCCACCAGCTGCGCCCGGAATTCCGCTGGACCCATCACTGGACCGAGCGCGACCTGCTGGTCTGGGACCATCTGGGCACCATCCATCGCGCCATCGCCGATTACCGCCGCGACGAGCGCCGGCTGGTGCGCCGCTGCCAGGTGATGGCGACCAAGGTGTTCCGCCCGGACTTCCTGGAACCGGTCCATGCCGCCCAGGCGGCAATGTAAGGCAGCATCATGGCCCGCGTTCCCTCGCTTTCGCCGGAAACCGTCGCCCCCGAGCATCGCGCGCTCCTGGCGCGGCCGATCGCGCTCAACCTCGCGCTGGTCAATTCGCCGGGGGCGCTGCGCGCCTTCGACGGGCTCGGCGCCTACATCCGCCACCGCAGCACGCTGGACGGAAGGCTGCGCGAACTCGCGATCCTGCAAGTGGGGTATCTGGCCCGCGCGCCCTATGAATGGTCGCATCATATCAAAATCGGCCACGAATTCGGCGTCACCGACGCCGATATCCACGCCCTGATCGCCGAGACCGAGGGGCGCGCCTCGCCCCTGGCGCCGCGCGATCGCGTGGTGCTGGCGGCGGCGCGCGAGATCACCGCCGAGGGCGCGGTCTCGGCCGCGACCTGGGCGGTGCTGGAGGGCGCGTTCAGCGCCGAGCACCTGGTCGATCTGGTCGTGACCATCGGCTTCTATTGCGGGGTGGTGCGGGTGCTGGCCAGCCTCGAGATCGCGGTCGAACCCGAATACATGACCTATCTGGAACAATTCCCGCTGCCCGGGGCGCCAGCGTGACGTTCCGCGCGCTCTATCGGCACGGGTTCGCGCGCATCGCCGCCTGCACGGTGAAGGCGAGCCTGGCCGACCCGGCGGCCAACGCGCAGGCGGTGCTGCACGCCGCGCGGGCGGCCGACGCGGCCGGGGCGGCGGTGGCGGTGTTTCCGGAACTCGCGCTCTCGGCCTACGCGCTCGACGATCTGCGGCTGGCCGACGCGCTGCTCGATGCGGTGGAGACGGCGGCGGGCGCGGTCATCGCCGCCTCGCGCGCGCTGCTGCCGCTGTTGCTGGTGGGCGCGCCGATCCGCCACCAGAACCGGGTGTTCAACACCGCGCTCGCGATCCATCGCGGCCGGCTGCTCGGCATCGTGCCCAAGACCTACCTGCCCAACTACCGGGAGTTCTACGAGCCGCGCCAGTTCGCCTCCGGCGCCGGGCGGGGGGGGACGGCGCGCTTCGCCGGCGCCGAGGTTCCGTTCGGAACCGATCTGCTGTTCGCCGCCGCCGACCTGCCGGATCTGATCGTCCATGCCGAGATCTGCGAGGATCTCTGGGTGCCGATCCCGCCCAGCGCGCTGGCGGCCCTGGCCGGGGCGAGCGTGCTCGCCAACCTCTCCGGCAGCCCGATCACCATCGGCAAGGCCGAGACGCGGCGGATGCTGTGTCTGTCGCAATCGGCGCGCTGCCTCGCTTCCTATGTGTACGCCGCCGCCGGGGCGGGGGAATCCACCACCGACGTCGCCTGGGACGGCCAGGCCAGCATCTTCGAGAACGGCGTGACCCTGGCCGAGACCGAGCGTTTCCCGGACGGGGAGAGGATCGCGCTGGCCGACGTGGACCTCGATCTGTTGCGCCAGGAGCGGATGCGCCAGGGCACCTTCGACGACACCGCGCGGGTGCATCAGGCCCCGTTCCGCCATGTGGCGTTCACCCTGGCCCCGCCGATCGGCGAGCTCGGCCTGCGCCGGACGGTGGAGCGGTTCCCCTTCGTGCCCGCCGATCCGGCGCGGCTGGAACAGGATTGTTACGAGGCATATAATATCCAGGTGGCGGGACTGGCGCAGCGGCTGCAAGCGAGCGGGATTCGCCGTGCCGTGATCGGCGTCTCCGGCGGGCTCGATTCCACCCAGGCGCTGCTGGTCACCGCGCGCGCCTTCGACCGGCTGGGCCGGGACCGCGCCGACATCCTGGCCTTCACCATGCCGGGCTTCGCGACGGGGACGGAGACCAAGGCCAACGCGCTGGCGCTGATGCGGGCGCTGGGCGTGACCGCGCGGGAACTCGACATCCGCCCGGCGGCGCGGCTGATGCTGGCGGATCTCGGCCACCCCTACGCGGAGGGCGCGGCGCAGTACGACATCACCTTCGAGAACGTGCAGGCCGGGCTGCGCACCGATTACCTGTTCCGGCTGGCCAACCATCACGACGGCATGGTGATCGGCACCGGGGACCTGTCCGAGCTGGCGCTGGGCTGGTGTACCTACGGCGTCGGCGACCACATGTCGCATTACAACGTGAACGCGGGCGTGCCGAAGACGCTGATCCAGCACCTGATCCGCTGGGTCGCCGCCTCCGGCCAGTTCGCCCCCGGGGTGGGCACGATCCTGGAGGCGATCCTGGGCACCGAGATCTCGCCCGAGCTGATCCCGGTGGCCGAAGGCGCGGCGCCGCAGAGCACCGAGGCCAGCGTGGGCCCCTACGCATTGCAGGATTTCACCCTGTTCTACACCCTGCGCCACGGGTTCCGCCCGTCGAAGATCGCCTTCCTGGCGCTGGCGGCGTGGGAGGATGCCGCGCGCGGCGCCTGGCCGCCCGGGTTTCCGCCCGATCGCCGCCCGGCCTACGACCTTCCCACCATCCGCCGCTGGATGGCGGTGTTCCTGCGGCGGTTCTTCGCCACCAGCCAGTTCAAGCGCTCGGCGGTGCCGAACGGGCCGAAGGTGACGGCGGGCGGGTCGCTCTCGCCGCGCGGGGATTGGCGCGCGCCCTCGGACGGGACGGCGGCGGCGTGGCTGGCGGAGCTGGCGGCGAACGTGCCGGAGCGGTAACAGGCGCGCCGGGTTGGCGGGCGGCGGCGCGCGAAACATGACTCTACCCCCCTGCCCTACCCCGCCAGCACCGGCAGGATGATCGCGCTCGGGCGCGCCGCATCGGCGAACACCGTGTTGGCGGCGATCCGCCGCCGCCGCGCCGCCCCCTCCGGCTCGCCGGTGTTCGGGTTCACGTCGAATTTCGGGAAGTTGGAGGAGGACACGTCGAGGCGGATGCGATGGCCGGGAAGAAAGAGATTGGCGGTGGGAAACAGGGTGATGCGCACCCGGCGCGTCTCGCCCGGGACATTGAGGCGCGGGCGGGCGCGGTCCTCGGCGTAGCGCAGGCGCAGGATGCCGTCGGTCAGGTTCAGCGCGAAGCCGTGCGGATAGTCGGCCGAGGCGGGGTGGACGTCGATCAGCTTGGCGGTGAAATCGGTATCCGGCGCGTCGGAGGCGACGAAGAACTCGGCGGTCACCGGTCCGGCGATGCGCACCGGGCGGGCGAGCGGCGCGGTCTGGAAGACCGCCACGTCCGACCGCGACGCCAGCGGCAGGAACGGCGGGGTGCCGCCGAAGATGCGGGGGGATTCCACCTGGTCGAAGGCGCCGGCGGTGGCGAGCGGTTCCAGGCTGGAGAAGGCGCCGCCGATGGTCGGCACCGGGTGCGCCGGGTCGAAATCGAAGGTCACCGGGGCAGCGCCGAGGCCGGGCGGGGCGGGATCCAGCCCGCCGCCGCCATGCAGGTGATAGCGGGTGAAGACGGTGCCGGGCAGCGGCCAGTCCTCGGCGGCGAGCCATTCCCCGCCATGGTCGAGATGCCCGCCCGGGGTGCGCCGCCCGGAGCCGCCGCCCATGACGAAGACGCGCACCGGCGGCTCGGACCAGGCGGCGCCGCGCAGGACATGGTCGAAGAAGCCGAGCCGGTAGCGCGGCCAGTCCCCGGCCCAGCTGTCGAGCGGGGCGGCGGGGCCGAAATCGACCTCGCCCACCACCCGATCGGAGCGGTCGCCATGGGTCCAGGGGCCGAGGATGAGGAACTGCCGCCCTCGCCCGGCGCGGCGCAGCCCGGTGAAATTGCGCGTCGCGGTGAGGGCATAGGGGTCGTACCAGGACGAGAGATGCACCACCGGACACGGCGCGTAGCGGTCGTACCAATCGGCGGTGCGGATGCCGAGCTGGTGCCAGAACGGGCCGTCCGCGCCATGCGTCCATTGCGCGAAGAGGTAGGATTCGTAGTCGGGGTGGTGACGCAGCGGCGAATGGCCCGCCCGCCAGGGCAGACGCGCGAACCAGGCGCGAATGTCCTCCGCCTCCAGGGCGGCGCGCAGCACCGGATCGGCCGCCGCCTCGGGCGAGGCGAGCGCGTTGCGGAAGGCCCAGGAGGCCTGTTTCAGCTCGAAGGCGCCGGATTGGCGGATGCCGGATTCCCAGGGGTCGGCGAAGCCGCCGCAGTCCAGCACCTGGGCGGCGAGGCCGGGCGGGGCGAGGCAGCCCAGCGCGGCCTGGGTATGCGCGGCGTAGGAAAGCCCCATGGTCGCCACCCGCCCGTCGGACCAAGGTTGGGCGGCGATCCAGGCCAGGGTGTCGAACCCGTCGGCGCCGTCGGCGAGATATTTCTCGAACCGTCCCTCCGAGCCGTAGCGCCCGCGCGTGTCCTGGACGATCACCGCGTAGCCGGCATCGACGAAGCGCCGGGCGAGATCGGCACGGGCGGCGGGCGCGCGATCCGCGGCGGTGATCTCGCTGCGCGAGGGCAGCTGGCGGCCATAGGGGGTGCGCTCGAGCACCGCAGGCACCGGCCCGGTGGTATCGGGGCGGAAGATATCGGTGGCGAGGCGCGCGCCGTCGCGCATCGCCACCATCTCGGTCCGTCCGGTCATGCCCCCGGATCGATCCAGCCGACATTCCCGTCGCGCCGGCGATAGACCACGTTGAGGGTGCCGGAGGCGCGGTTGCGGAACATCAGCACCGGCTGGTCGGCGAGGTCCATCTGCATCACCGCCTCCCCCACCGAGAGCAGGCCGATCTCGGCGGTCTGCTCGGCGACGATGGTGGCGAAGGCGCCGATCTCGCCGGCGCCGTCGGGGGTGGTTTCGGCCTCGGTCTCGCGCAGCACGTATTGGCGGGCCGCCTCGGGGCGGGCGCGGTTGGCGAGGTCGCGGGCGTGGTCGCTCACCCGGCGGCGGTAGCGGCGCAATCGCTTGGCGATGTGTTCGGCGGCGTCGTCGAAGGCGGCGTGGGCGTCGGCGGCCTCCCCTTCCCCGCGTAGCGAGAGACCGCGGCCGGCATGCAGCGTGATGTCGCAGGTGAAGAAGCTGCGCGCCCGGCTGAAGGTGACCTGCGCGTCGTGCGCGTGGTCGAAATACTTGGCCGCGATCCCGTCCAGATGGGTGGCAACCCGGGTGCGCAGCGCGTCGGACAGCTCGACCTGCTTGCCGGAAACCGTGATCTCCATCCTGCCATCTCCTTCGGCCGCGCCGGTTCGGGTTGCGCGCGGCCCTGAATGCGCCGAGCCACCGAAGACGGGCCGGGGCCTCAGGCCGGCATCGCCTTGTCGCGTTTGCGCTGCACCGAGCTCGGGATGCGCAGCGCTTCGCGGTATTTGGCCACGGTCCGGCGGGCGATGTCCACGCCCTCGGTTCGCAGTGCGGCAACCAGGGCGTCGTCGGACAGGATCGCCGCCGCCGGCTCGGCATCGACCAGGGCGCGGATGCGGTGGCGCACCCGCTCGGCGCTGTGGGTGACGCCGTCGGTGCCGGCGATGGCGGTGGTGAAGAAGTATTTGAGTTCGAGGATGCCGCGCGGGGTGGCCACGTATTTGTTGGCGCTGACGCGGCTGATGGTGCTCTCGTGCAGCTCGGTGGCGGCGGCGATGTCGCGCAGGATCAGCGGGCGCAGATGGGTGATGCCGTGGCGCAGGAACCCGTCCTGCTGGCGCATGATCTCGGCCGCCACCTTCAGGATGGTGGTGCTGCGCTGGGCGAGCGATTTCACCAGCCAGGTGGCGGCGGCGAACTGCTCGGACAGGAACGCGCGATCGGCCTTGGCCGCGCGCGGGGCGATGCGGGTGTAGAAGCGGTGGTTGACCAGCACGCGGGGCATCGTCTCCGGATTCAGCTCCACCACCCAGCCGCCGTCGGGGGCGCGGCGGACCAGCACGTCGGGGATCACCGGGGGGACGTCGGCTTCCTCCCAGCCCCAGCCGGGCTTGGGGTCGAGGGCGCGGATCTCGGCGATCATCTCGGCCATGTCCTCGGCGTCCACCCCGCAGAGGCTCATCAGCCGGCGGGTGTCGCGCCGGGCCAGCAGGTCGAGATGGTCGAGCAGGCAGGCCATGGCGGGGTCGAGGCGGTTCCGTTCGGCGAGCTGGGCGGCGAGGCATTCGCGCAGGTCGCGGGCAAACAGGCCGGGCGGGTCGAAGCGCAGCATCCGCGCCCGCACCGCCTCGACCCGCGCGAGCGGCACGGCCATCGCCGCTGCCACCGCCTCGGGCGCGGCGGTCAGACGCCCGGCCGGGCACAGCAGGGCGATGAGATGGGCGCCGATCAGCCGATCGACCGGATCGGCGAAGCCGAGGCGCAGCTGTTCGCCCAGATGATCGCGCAAGCCGGGGCGAGCCTCGGCGCGGGCCTCGATGCCGCGATCGTCCTCGGTGAAGTCGGTGCGGCCGTGGCCGGGCGCGCCATCGGCCACGGTACCGGGGTCGTAGCTGTTGGCGTAGTCGGTATCGAGGGGCGCGGTCTCGGGCAGGGTGCCGGCGGCGGCGAGGGTGGCGGAATCGGCGCCGTTCGCGGCCTGGGGCAGCTGGTCGGGGGCGGGGCGTTCGGGGTCGGGCGCGTCCTCGGCGTCGGCGCGTTCCAGCAGCGGGTTGGCTTCCAGCTGCTCCTCGACGAAGGCGGCGACTTCGAGGTTGGAGTATTGCAGCAGCTTGATCGCCTGGCGCAGCTGCGGCGTCATCACCAGGGCCTGACCCTGGCGGAGTTCCAGCCGCGGCCCCAGCCCGATCGCCATGCCTAGCGTCCTGCCCCTGAAATGCCTATCCATTTCAGGGACCAGCGGGCCGCTGAAAACAAGGGGCTGGTGTCCCGATTCATAATGACGCTATTGCATTTCGGGACACTAGCGCTGGAAGCCTTCGCCGAGATAGACCCGGCGCACGTCCGGATGCGCCACCACCTCGTCCGGCGTGCCCTGCATCAGCACCTGGCCGTCATGCAGGATATAGGCGCGGTCGATGATGCCCAGCGTCTCGCGCACGTTGTGATCGGTGATGAGGACGCCGATGTGGCGGTCCTTGAGGTGGGAGACGAGGTCGCGGATCTCGCCCACCGCGATGGGGTCGATGCCCGCCAGCGGCTCGTCGAGCAGGATGTAGGAGGGGGCGGAGGCGAGCGCGCGGGCGATCTCCACCCGCCGCCGTTCGCCCCCCGAGAGCGCCAGCGCCGGGGTGCGGCGCAGATGGGCGATGCCGAACTCGGCCAGCAGCCCGTCCAGCATGGCCTGGCGGCGGTCGGCGTCCGGCTCCGCCACCTCGAGGGCGGCGACGATGTTCTGTTCGACGTTGAGGCCGCGGAAGACGCTGGCTTCCTGCGGCAGATAGCCGATGCCCATGCGGGCGCGGCGATACATCGGCATCCCGGTGATGTCGGTGCCGTCGAGCGAGATGGCGCCGGTGTCGGGGCGGACCAGCCCCACGATCATGTAGAAGGTGGTGGTCTTGCCGGCGCCGTTGGGGCCGAGCAGGCCCACTGCCTCGCCGCGGCCGAGGGTGATGGTGGCGTTCCGCACCACCGGGCGGCGGTTGTAGGTCTTGCCGACGCTGACCGCGGCCAGCCCCCCGCTGCCCGGGACCACCCGCAGGTTGGGGGCGGGGCGGTCCGGCAAGGGCGCGCGCAAGGGGGGTGGGGCGCTCATGCGTGCGCCGGCGGGGTTTTGTGGGATGCCGCCGGGGCGGGCTGCCGTTTCGGCACGATCAGCCCTTTCACCTGACCGCCGGGGGCGGCGAGCAGGGTGGCGATGCCGGTCTTCATGTTCACCACCGCCCCCTGCCCCGCCATCTCGTTGGCGCCGCGGGTGATGTGGACGTTGCCCACCAGCCGGGCGATGCCGGTGCGGGCGTCATAGACGCCGCGATCGCCGGTGACGATTTCGGTGGGGGTTTGCAGGACGACATGGCCGAAGGCTTCCACCTTGCGCAGCTTGCCCGAGGCGGCGGCGGGGTCCGTCGGCGGCGCGCCGGCGGCGGGGGCCGGCGCGGGGGGTGGCCGTCCGGGGGGCGGCCCGGGGGTCG